>CAZOIG010000129.1:0-1895 GCA_964579235.1 uncultured Gammaproteobacteria bacterium | reverse complement strand
CTCATTCGTACCATCGGTTTGTATGTCGCCCACGAACACAACGTGGCTGCTGCTGGGATCTATGCTGAAGCGGCTAACGCCTTGACCCTGTGGTAAGGATGCCGTTAAGGCTTGTGGTAATCCGTTGGGTAAACGCTTGCTGTATAGCCTCGCAAAACTTGTATTTGAGTCGCTCTGCAAAAAGACAAGGTATTCACCATCGGGGCTTAGTTCAGTGGTACTGATATTGCCACCTACAACACCCAGGTCGGCGTGTTGCTTGACCGGAGCACTGCGGTTGATGGGTGTGGCGAACAACTCATTTATCCCGTCAGTGTCTTGATCAGCACGATAGAATACTGTTCTAGAGTCTGGGCTGATTCTTGCCGAAGACCCAACCGTATTACCGTTGTCGACTAAGTCGCCGTTTAGCTTGATAGCGTCACCAATCTCTGCGTTGGTAGCTGCTGCTTGGCTGAGAAAAATGGCTAGGGCCAAGATGATTCGAGCGAGGACAGTAGAGTATTTCATTCGACATAAACCGGTGAGTTTTCGTAGACAAAACTCTAGCAATGTCGATCAAATGCTAAAATACCCCATATGGGTTATCTTTATGCAAACACCTTAGGTTCTAGTCGATCGGAACCCGTTGAATAAACCAATACATACACCCTAAATTTCACTCTCGGCAAAATGAACGAACTGCTTGATGAAATCTATGAACTCTCTATAGAGCCGCAGAGATATGAGCGTTTTACAGAGCAATTAGACCGGGTGCTACAAGAGCCTGAAGGTGAGGCAGACAGAGCCTATGTAGAGGATGCGCTTAAGGATCACTTTCAAAGAGCTTACAAAATTCTTGACCGCATTAGTCGAGTAGGGCACTTGGGTGATGAGGCGGCACAGTTTGTTGCCAAAGATGCCGACTCCCCCGTGGTTGCGATCAACAAAGATGGGTTAATCAGTGCAATCAGTGATCCCGCTCAGTCTTTGTTACAGACGGACGAGGGTGACTCTATTCAAAGCACCCTGCATGCAGAAAGTGTGCGCGGATTTGAGGAGTTAATGAGCGCTCATCTAGAAGGCGAACACCTTGCACCTCTGATTGTGTTAACCAAGCGAAACGCGCCGTTGATTTTGTTGATGCGTCCGGTGTCCACGCAAAACGATTTTCTGGTGCACCTATGCGGCGCTGAGTGGACCGATCGAGTAGATCAGCAATTGGGCCAAGTTTATCGTATCACTCCACGTGAGACCGCTGTGATTAAGAGCCTTTACCAGGGCAATAGTGTGCGCGAAATTGCCGAGCTTGAACATCGCTCGGTTGAAACGATCCGCAAACAGCTTAAGTCTGTGTTGTCTAAAACTGAGACGGCCAACCAATCCGCATTGATGCGCTTGATCTCTAGTTTTATGTTTTCGCAAACGTTAACCAGCCAACGTAAATGGGCGCACAGCGTTTGCATGAACTATCTCTTGGAGCTAGAAAATGGTCGGCGCTTGGCGTACTACGATTCTGCGCCGAATGCGAGTTCAGATAGGCCGGTGATCTTGGTTGCGCACGGTATGATCTATGACCCTGAGCTGCCTGAGCCAATTCATGATTTGCTCACCCAGCGGCTCAATTATCGGATTATTGGTATTTCACGCGCGTACTATGGAGATTCAAGTCCTCCCAGTGAGGATATAAACGCTTTCGAACAATCACTAGCCGATACTGTGGCGGTGCTGAGTGCAATAGGAATTGAATCGGTAAGCGTTATAGCGCATAAGTCAGGTGGGGAACACGCGCTGTATTGGGCGAATCAGCGACCCGATTTGATTCAACGTATCTTTGTTGTATCAGGCATCGCACCGATTCAGAGCAGCGAAGACTTCGCTGATATGCCAGCCGGTGTACGAACCGTTGCGCGAAC
>CAZOIG010000128.1:0-2950 GCA_964579235.1 uncultured Gammaproteobacteria bacterium | reverse complement strand
TAATGAGTAAATCAACATACTGCCGTGCCCATTTGACAGCACAAATCGATCACGATTCGGCCATTTCGGGTCACTTGGATTATGATTTAGAAAATCATTCCAAAGAACTTCTGCGATATCAGCCATGCCCATAGGTGCACCGGGGTGCCCTGAGTTAGCTTGCTGAACAGCGTCGGCGCTGAGGATTCGGATGGCGTTCGCCAAGGTAGTACGATCTGCTGAGGACATAAGAGAATGTGCTGAGGTTAGTAATGCCGTTGAGTAATGGCTTTTTGTGCTAATGGCTTTTTGTAGCTAATGACTTTTTCAGGACCAATAATACGAGCAGGAGATTGTTAGACTGGTGTCAAACTGCAATAAGACGCCTTCTGCGAGTTCGAACACAAAACCCAGATATGCGGCAATCCGACAAACTCAGGTTTCAAACTGGCTCGGATTATAGCAAATGCGAGTCCAAGACTAAACGAGATATGAGAGCCCATAGGGGAAAAGCTGGGTAACGCCGATCACCAATACCATCCTGGGTAAAGGTCTATGAGGAGCCGAAGGAAGAAGGGGTCTGAAAAGGGGCTAAAAGGCGTCTTGAATGAGCCTAGTAGTATGAGAAAGCCACACCAAGCGCAGCCAAGCGCGGTATAAGCAAAATATCGCCATCCAAACTGAGGGCGCCTTCAACGTAGCGGCGATCAAAACCTTCAGGAAAGTCAGCATCTTGAACATCGCTCGCGAGATCAAATTTTGTCACCTTCCCAAAACTCAGGATGGCGGTATATGCTTTTCTCGCCGCTTTGGGAATTGGCTGCAAAACGGTGACCACTGGGCTGGTGTCGGGGCGTTCAAAATCGTCATTCAATAGATTTTCAAAGCAAAGCAAGGGCAATTCTTGTCCATTCCACTCAACATAACCGGCCATCCACGACGCTTTTTGACTTGGGTCTGCAATAAGCTTTGGCGCTTCAATCACATCGGCGATGCAATCAGAAGGCAAAACCAAAGAGTAAGGCTCAGTGTCAATTCGATAACAACTCAAAGACGTTTCAGACATATCCCTAAACCTCGTCGCCTTTTACTAGTGGCTCTTCAAGTGGCAAGTAATCGTTAAACAAATCGATCAGATCACCGAGTCGATAAGGTTTACTCAAGAAAGCGTCAGAGCCCAGATCTTGGGCCTTATTCATATACTTGGCCGTGGAGCGTGACGAAATCATTGCAACCGGCAGATCTTTGGCGCGACTCTCGTTGCGCAACCACGCTAGAAACTCAAACCCGTCCATCTCTGGCATCTCAATATCCAGCAAGATCATATCTGGTTTGTTTTGCGCAATCTGGTTCTGTGCGTCAATACCGTTTTTGGCTAATACCGTATCAATTCCTAGAGCTGTTAAATCACGCTCTGCCGCCTTCCGAATAGTCAAAGAGTCATCGACGACCATAACTAGAGGTAATGCACGGACACCTAAGCGTGCGCGGTCCGGTAACGCCACGGTTGATTCGTAGTAAGAGATGCCGACTAAATCCAGCACCATTGCAACGTCACCATTCGGTCGAATCGTCGCACCCTGATAAATCGGAATACGAGCCAAATGCTCACCCAAGTTTTTAACCACAATTTCTTGAGTGTCGAGCAGCTCATCAACAATCACCGCGATATTCTGAACACCCGCATCGACCAAAATCAAGGATCGATTACCGGAGCTTGACGACAACGTAGATTGAAAACCAAGATAATCAGCTAAATCAATCAGCTTGTATCGTTTAGCATCAACCTCTACGGATGGGTCTGTTTTGGCAAGCTGCTCAAGCAAGTATTCGGAATCAAATTTGACCATGCGCTCAATAACACGAGCCGGTACCGCAAACTCCGAATCACCAACCACAACGAACAAGGCACTCGAAACCGCCAGAGAGATCGGCAGGCTTATTTCAAAATGTGAGCCCGCGTCTTGATTCTCTAAGTCATACTGGATCGAGCCACTCATGCGTCGCAAGCTTGATTGAACGACGTCCATTCCGATTCCTCGGCCCGAAACTTCGGTCAAGCGATCAGCTGTGCTGAAGCCACTTTGTGAGATGTAAACCATCATATCTTCTGGAACAAGCTCCTGACCTTCTTCCAAAAGTTTATTTTCTACAGCTTGAGTTCTGATTTTCTCCAAATGCAAGCCTGCGCCATCGTCTTGCACAGAAATTACAATCTCTCTTGAAACCTGACGACAACTGATTTCAATCTTACCCGTACCCGGTTTACCCGCGGATCGGCGATCATCTGGCATTTCGATCCCGTGATCGATCGCATTTCTAAGCATGTGCTCGAGCGCGGGTGTCACCCCGTCGAGAATCGTTTTATCAAGTTTAACGTCGCCACCGACTATCTCGAGATCGACTTCCTTACCCAATTCTCTGGATGTGCGGCGAGCAATTTGACGCAGCTGCGGTGCAATACCGCCAAATGAAACCAAGCGAACCTGCATGATCTCATCTTGTAGGTCGCGATTCAGGCGCTCCTGACGCTGCAACGAAGACTCGGTTTTATGCACGAAGTCTGTCAACGCATTTTGGATTTCACCGAGCTCATCTAGGTTGTCGGTCAAACCGCGTGAAAGCTGCTGAAGTTTTGTATAACGATCGAGCTCAAGAGGATCAAACTCAGAATCAGTATCAACAAACTCCTGCTCTTTTGCGCGTGCGGTAATCCGCGTATCTGCCTCAATCTCTAACTCTCTGAGCTGGGAACCAAACTTTTTAACGTTTGCAAACAGCTCGGACACAACACCTTTAAGCGACGATACATCCTCGCGCATTTGCGAGCGGTTCATGCTCGCGTCCCCAACAAAGTTGGTCAAGCTATCGAGAGTGTCAGAGCGAATACGTAAGGCCGCATCAACAATTTCATCGCCACTCTTAGATTCTTGCTCAGCTGCGGCCGCCTCTTCTTGCTGTGCCGCCAGCG
>CAZOIG010000127.1:0-1806 GCA_964579235.1 uncultured Gammaproteobacteria bacterium | reverse complement strand
GTGTAGATCAATCCCGTAATCACAGTGTTCCACCACCTCTCTTAAAAAGGTGTGCGCGACAATGCTGGTTAAAGAACCTGAGCTTGAGCCCGGGAACGATCTGTTGAGGTCGCGACGGTCAGGCATATAGCGGCTTTTATTGAGTACACCGTACACATTAACCATTGGCGCCAGAATCAAAGTGCCGCTACGCAGTTTCAGTTTCTTTAATTTGAGCAAGCGCCGAATGATCTCGATTCCGTTTATTTCGTCCCCATGAACGGCAGCTGAAATAAACAGCGTTGGGCCGTCGCGGCGTGAACGCATAACGCGTAAGGGCATGCTGATGTCGGTGTCTGTGTACAATCGGACCATCGGCATTTCGATGTCGATGGTTTGACCTCGCGCGATTTTATGTCCTGCAATTTCTAATTCTTGCATAGGGAGTTCCTTGCTTAACCCTTACCACGAGTTCTGGTTTTAAACGGCTTCGCGTGTTTTTCAATGTGGGCATAAATAAGCGCAGCCACGTCTTTGCCAGTGGCGTTTTCAATGCCTTCCAAGCCAGGCGTTGAATTGACCTCCATCACCACCGGACCAGAGCTTGATTGCAGTAAATCGACTCCGCACACGCCTAAGCCCATAACTTTTGCGGCAGCAACCGCTGTAGCCCGTTCCTCTTTACTCAGTTTGATTAACGAAGCAGAGCCACCACGGTGTAAATTGGAGCGAAATTCGCCTTCTGCGCCTTGGCGTTTCATGGCTGCCACGGCTTTATCGCCCACGACTAGACAGCGAATGTCAGCCCCGTTGGCCTCTTTTACAAATTCTTGAACTAAGATATTGGCTTTGAGCCCCATAAAGGCTTCGATAATCGATTCGGCGCTCTTATTGTTCTCAGCCAGCACCACACCGATGCCTTGGGTTCCTTCGAGTAGCTTAACCACTAAAGGCGCGCCACCTACGGTTTTGATCAAATCCTTGATATTGGTCGATTTGTTGGCAAAACCAGTGCGTGGTAAACCGATACCCTTGCGCGACATAAGCTGCAGTGAACGCAGCTTGTCTCGAGATCGGCTAATCGCCACGGATTCGTTCACCGAGAATGTGCCCATCATTTCAAATTGGCGGACCACAGCCGTGCCGTAAAACGTGACCGAAGCGCCAATTCTGGGGATGACGGCATCATAATGTGGCAACTCCTTACCCTTATACCGAACAACCGGACGACTCTTGGTGATATCCATATAGCACTGCAAGGTGTCGATCACGTCGACCTCATGCCCGCGGGCAATACCCGCTTCGACTAAGCGTTGGGTGGAGTACAGTTTTTTGTTGCGAGATAAAACGGCAATTCTCATTTTGAGTTTCTCTGAAGAGTTGGATTAGTTAGCGCAATCATACAGTGAAGCGCCTAAAGATTACGCAAATGCTTGAGGCTTTTTTGCAGAGCAAGGTTGTCCAAACCAGTGAAAAAAAGAGCGATAGGCCCAAGGCTTATCGCTCTCTGTATGGCCTAGCCTGAATAGCCGAGCGTTACTGTAAGCTGCTTAAGTCTGTCCGTTAATCATCTGGCGTAAAACATAGTGCAAAATGCCGCCATGTTGGAAGTACTGCATCTCTTTGGGCGTGTCTAAACGGACCCGAGCTTGAAACTCAGTGCTTGAGCCTGCATCGCTGGTCGCCGTAACCGTGACTAGTTTTAGGCTAGAGTCCGCACCGCTTTTTGCGGCAAATAGATCTTCCAAGCCTTTGATCTCAAATGTCTCAAAGCCCGTCAAACCGAGTTTTTGAACAGATTCCCCAGGCATGAAGTTCAAAGGTAAA
>CAZOIG010000126.1:0-8282 GCA_964579235.1 uncultured Gammaproteobacteria bacterium | reverse complement strand
TGCACATGGGCCACGCGTTCAACAACACGGTACTCGACCTATTGACTCGCTACCATCGAATGAAAGGCGATCAAACGTTGTGGCAAGTCGGCACCGACCACGCAGGCATTGCCACGCAGATGGTGGTTGAACGTCAACTCGCACAAGAAGGCTTGAGTCGACACGACTTGGGCCGCGAAAAGTTCATCGAAAAGGTTTGGGACTGGAAAGCTGAATCAGGCGGTCGCATTACTCAGCAGCTGCGCCGCATGGGCGCTGCGATTGATTGGTCGCGCGAGCGATTCACCATGGATGACGGACTGTCTTCTGCGGTCCAAGAAGTATTTGTGAGTCTGCACGAAGAAGGCCTGATCTACCGAGGCAAGCGACTTGTGAACTGGGATCCTGTGCTCGAAACAGCTGTTTCAGATTTGGAAGTCGAGTCCAGTGAAGAAAATGGCCACCTCTGGCATCTACGCTACCCGATTGCCAACAGCGACCAGCATTTGATCGTTGCAACGACCCGACCAGAAACCATGCTGGGTGATTCAGCGGTTGCGGTTCACCCCGACGACGAACGTTATACGCATCTGGTCGGTCAAATGATTGACCTGCCATTGACCAACCGTCAAATCCCGATCATCGCTGATGACTATGTTGACCCAGAGTTTGGCTCAGGCTGCGTAAAGATCACCCCAGCGCACGATTTTAATGACTATGACGTTGGTAAGCGCCACGATCTTGAGATGATCAACATCCGCAATAAGGACGCCAGTATTTGCTGCCCAGGCAGCGACTACGACGGCTTAGACCGGTTTGTGGCTCGTAAAAAAATTATCGCTGACTTTGAATCGCTGGGTCTGCTGGATTCGATTAAAGACCACAAACTGATGGTGCCTCGTGGCGACCGTACAGACTCTGTCATTGAACCGTTCTTAACCGATCAATGGTACGTCAAAGTTGAGCCGCTCGCTAAAGAAGCCATCAAGGTGGTCGAAGATGGCCGCATCAAGTTCGTGCCTGAAAACTGGAGCAACACCTACTTCGAGTGGATGCGCAACATCGAGGACTGGTGCATCTCTCGCCAGATCTGGTGGGGACATCGAATTCCTGCTTGGTACGACCAAGATGGCAATGTGTACGTTGCCAAGAGCTTAGAGGAAGCCCAAGCCAAGGCCGGGCCCGATGCTCAACTCGAACAAGATCAAGATGTTCTAGACACATGGTTTTCGTCTGCGCTATGGCCGTTTTCGACTTTAGGTTGGCCTGATCAAACTCCAGAGTTGGCAAAATATTATCCAACCAACGTCTTGGTCACGGGTTTCGATATTATTTGCTTTTGGGTAGCGCGAATGATCATGTTCGGTTTGAAGTTCACCGACGAAATTCCATTTAAAGAAATCTATATTCACGGCTTAGTGCGCGACCACGAAGGTCACAAGATGTCCAAGTCAAAGGGCAATGTGCTTGATCCGCTGGACCTCATAGACGGCATCAGCCTCGAAGATTTAGTCGCCAAACGTACTTCGGCGTTAATGAAACCTAAAGAGGCCGCTAAAATCGAAAAAGCCACTCGCAAGGCCTTTCCAGACGGTATTGAGGCGATGGGCACCGACGCATTGCGCTTCACTTTCGCGAGCCAAGCGACGCTGGGTCGCGACATTCGTTTTGACATGGCGCGCGCAGATGGCTACCGAAACTTTTGCAATAAACTCTGGAACGCCTCGCGCTTCGTGCTGATGAACACCCAAGATCACGACTGCGGCCAAAACGGCGGAGACGTCGATCTGAGTCTCGCCGACGTTTGGATTGTATCGCGCCTCCAAGAAGTTGAGGCCGAGGTCACCAAAGCAGTTGAAAGCTATCGCTTCGATCAAATGGCGCAAAGCTTATATCGCTTCATTTGGGATGAATACTGTAGCTGGTATGTTGAACTCAGCAAAATCGTTCTAAACGACGAGCAGGCAACGCCAGAGCAGTTGCGCGGCACGCGTCAAACCTTAGTGCGCGTGTTAGAAACACTGCTGCGCTTAGTCCACCCAATCATGCCTTACATCAGCGAAGAACTGTGGCAACAAGTTAAGCTGTTAACCGGCTCGGAGCACGACACCGTTATGGATTGTGCCTACCCTGTTAGCGACGCCAGCAAGATTGATCGCGACGCCATTGAAGAAATGCAATGGGTTCAAAGCATCATTACCGGTGTACGCGCGATTAGGGGCGAGATGAACATTAGCCCAGCCAAGACCTTACCTATCTTGATGACCGACTTTAATGACAAAGATGTGGAGTATTTGGGGCGAAATACTCACTACCTCACTCACTTTGGCAAGTTTGAAAGTATCGACTTAAAGACCGAGAAGGATGATTTACCTGAGTCAGCCACCGCCTTGGTGGGTCAGCTTAAGGTATTGATTCCATTAGGCTCTTTTATTGATTCAGAGGCCGAACTCAAACGCCTAAATAAAGAGCTTGAGAAATCAGAGCAAGAGGTGGCCAGTGTGAATGGGCGCCTCAGCAACCAAGCCTTCGTGGATAAAGCACCTGAGGACATTATCAATAAAGCGCGAGAGCAATTAGGCAAAGCCGAAAATCGCGTTGAGGCTTTGAAACAACAAATTGAGAAAATTGCCGCAATGCAATAAAGCCAAAAAAGAGTTAGAAAGTAAAACAGCATTAAGAAATACTCAGTAAAGAACAAAGCCGCAGCACACACTCGCTGCGGCTTTTTTGTCTTTTTAATCTTCAAACCTAGACCAATTTATGCAACTCAATGAAACACAAAACGAGCCAATAAGCCTATGGGCAAAACTGCAGATCCCCGTGGGCTTTCTGGTCGTTTTGATAATTTGGTCGACCACACCGCTCGCCATTGCTAAAAGCGTTGGCGGCGTTCCGTTTACAAGTGCTTTATTGCGCATGAGTATTGGCGCTGCGTTTTGCGTCATCATCCTTTTGCTGCGCAAGCACCCGTTGCCGATCAACGAGCACACTAAACCGGTCTATCTAATCAGCGGGTTTTCAATTTTTGGCTCAATGAGCCTCATTTATACCGCCGCGCAAACCATTCCGTCGGGCTGGATAGCCGTATTGTTTGGCTTATCTCCGATCATGACAGGCTTATTTGCCCTACCCTTCGAAGAAGATTCCAAACTGACTCCAGTTAAAACTCTGGGACTATTATTGGGTTTTTACGGCTTGTATCTCGTGTTCGCGGCAGGCATCAGCTTTGAATCGATGGCGAGCATGGGCATTATTTACTGCTTTATTGCAGTGATTATCGCGTCGTCCAGCTCGGTCGCCATGCGTCATCTCAGCACTAAAACCGACATTACCGGCATGCAGGTCACTACCGGGGGTTTATTGGTGGCTATACCATTGTTTCTGTTGATGTCGCTCTCTACCGAGAGTGTCAGCGATATGGCGTTCGGTCGGACCGAGGTGATCGCCGTGCTGTATCTAGGCCTAATTGGTACCGGTATCGGGTTTACGGTGTACTTTTTCTTGCTTAAACGCCTTTCCGCAAGCCGAGTATCCTTGATCACGCTAATCACCCCTATTTCTTCTCTGGCGCTGGGTGCGCAGCTCAATAATGAGCCATTGTTGCCGGGTATTTGGGTGGGCGCGGTGTGTGTATCAATTGGCCTATTACTCTACGAATTTAAACCGAAACTGGGCTTCAGAAAGCTTTAAGGATTTGCAGACAGCTTAAGAAAAGTATTGAACCCACCCGAACACAGCCTTACTTTAAGACTGACACGGCGAGCATCCCAGAATACGAGCGAATACGAGCTATGAAACAATTACTAATCGTCGGACACGCCCCATCTAGCAACGCTTTAGCTATGTTTGATGCCCTCTCGCTCGGCGCCAGATCAGATCAAGTCGAAGCGGTTGAAGTCATCAGTAAATCACCCTTTGCGTGTGAAGCAGACGACGTTCTGGCGGCCGACGCGATCATATTGTTCACCACTGAAAACTTCGCTTACATGAATGGCGCTCTCAAAGACTTCTTCGAACGGATTTACTACCCATGCATAGAATCACCTAAAACCAACGAAGCCAAACCGTACTCGCTGGTCGTCAAAGCAGGCCAGGATGGCACTGGCGCCACTAACTCGGTGCAACGCATCATTAATGGTCTAAAATGGCGCGAAGCCTTACCTACTCTAGTGTGCAAAGGCCCGCATTCAAGTGAATTCGTTGATCAGTGCTTCGAACATGGTTTCACGATGGCTGCGTCATTAGACAACGGTATTATTTAGCGCTTATTCAAGCTATTACGTTGTTGCCTTATCACGCAACCACCGAATAATTCTGCAAACAACTAAAAACCCATTACTCTTATGAATACCAATACAGAGATTGAAGCAGCCGTATTTAGGCGTTTACTCCAACACTTAGACGACAATAAGGATGTGCAAAACATAGACCTAATGATCTTGGCAGACTTTTGCCGCAACTGTCTGGCTAAATGGTACGTTGCAGCGTCTAAGGAACGCGGAGAAGAGATAGACTACGAAGCCGCACGAGAGATCATCTATAAAATGCCCTATAGCCAATGGAAAGAGCTTCATCAAACGCCTGCATCACCAGAACAGCTTGCTGCTCTGGAAGCGCGTAAATAGCCATCTAAATCCAGGCACTCATCAACATGATAAAAGGCGTTACATTTCCAGAAGACACTCTGTTTTTCTCGATGGACGACGAGACCTTGGTGTCTCGTCTGGCGGAACATACGTTTAAGCTCGAAGATCAGCATTGGCCAAGTATCGAGCACTACTATCAAAGCAAGTTGTTTAAAAATGAGTTGTTTCAGGCGCAAATCGCGTCTTGCGCAACAGCGACTCAAGCACGAAAAATGGGCAAGTCTTGGTGGCGATCTCGTATCGACGATTGGAAGAATAAGCGCGCCGTGTTAATGACCAGAGCGGTCTACACACAGGTTCGGACTCACGAGCGGATACGCGAGCAATTGTTAGCGACGGGCGACCGCAACCTCATCGAGAACAGCCAGTACGAGCACTTCTGGGGAATCGGCCGTGATCAACTCGGCCGCAATGAGTACGGCCAAGTCTTAATGAATGTGCGCTCTAAACTACTTGAAGAGCTCGCCGAATAGGCGCCCAGCTAACCCGTAAACGCAATTGACGGCTTGCCGTCTTTTTCTACAGCGCGCTTGAATGCGGGTGATTCATGCATGCGCTCTACCCACGCCGCACAGTTAGGGTAGTCTTTTAGCAAACCGCTCTGGTTCATAGACTCCATTGGGTAGGAAAGAACAATATCGGCGATGGTCAGATTTTTTCCACCAAAGTAAGGGGTTTCAGCCAGATCGGCCTCAGCCTTTTCCAACAAAGCTTGCATGCGTGGCTTGGAAAAGTTCGCGCGAGTGAGCTTGAAAATTGGCTTGAGTAGAGCGCGAATAAAAAACGGACTGCGCGATTCAATCATGCCGAGCAAAGTATCGATCAACAACACTGGCATCATCGAACCCTGCGATGCGTGATACCAAAACAAAAACTGAGCTCGGTCTGCACTACCTGGCTCAGGTCTCAGTGTTTTAGAGGGATGCTTATCAAGCACATAATCCATAATCGCATTGCTCTCGGCCAAGACTACATCGCCATCAGAGATCACTGGTGCCGTACCAAGTGGCGATACTTTTTTATACGATGCGGGTGCAAGGCGAGTTAGTTTGTCGCGCTCGTAGAGTTTTAATTCGTAGTCAACGCCAAGCTCTTCGAACAGCCAAAGCACTCGAAACGATTGCGAATATTCTAGGTGATGTACGGTAATCATATGTTTTCTCTTAGTGAAGGATGTTTGAGTCGCTTAAGTTTTAACGTGTTGTCAAAGTAAGCGCCCACTCCTAATTTTTACTTAAAGGTTCTACTTAAAGGTTTTACTTAAAGCGATTGTGCTCTATTTACTGTGTCGATTAAGTGCAGCGCTGCACCAACATGGCACTGCCCGCACCCGAGGCACCAGTGACCACGACAAGACCATAGTCCTCTTCGGACTCGTCAAGAGCGTCCAGCAGACTTGAGAGCAATATCGCGCCAGTGGCGCCCAATGGATGGCCTTTTGCGATATGCCCACCCGCAACATTCACGCGCTCAGGGTCAACTGAATGATCGCGCAAAAACTTGGCAATGGTAACGCCAAACGCCTCCATAAACTCTATGCGACCGATGTCTTGCAGAGATACATTGGCTCGATCCAACACGTTTTGCATTGCACTAAAACCGGCCAGCAACGAATCCTCTACATCGCCTCCAACATCGCTAGTCGCTATCACTTTCGCACGGGGTTTTGGCGCACTAGATGACGCCGCATGAGGCTCGTAAACACTTAAATAGGCTAGCCCTGCACCGTCGCAAACCGGAGGGGCATGCGCGATGGTGTGCTGAGGTAAAGGTAGTGGTGTACCCAGTTCATCTTGATAATGCGAGGCGAGTTCCGCGAAGGCTGGTTCCAAAGCCGCAAAAGCTTCCGGCGAGGACTGCGGTCGAAGACATTCTTCTGTGTCTAAAAGCACCGCTCCGTCTGACCCTCGAACACTAATGCGCGACTTGATTAGCGCAGTATTAAGTTCCGCTTTGCTCGCGCGCTGTTGTGAGCGAAGACTGATTGCATCTAAATCGGCGCGTGTGATGCCAGCTTTTTCAGCCAGCCGATCCGCCGCCAAGGCAACAGGAATAAAACGGGCGCGTTTGGGCAATGATTTATCGGCATAGTACGCTGCGCCGTCGCCCAAAAATGGCACCTGCGACATCATCTCGACGCCACCAGCCAGAGCCGATTGCCATTCTCCGTTGGCGATTTTTGCCGCAGCCGTATTGATCGCCGTTAAGCCTGAGGCGCAATAATTATTTAGCGTAAACGCCGAGGCAGACTCGCTGATCCCGGAGTGCAATTTTGTGACCAAAGCGATGTTGCCACCCTGACTATTAAGCTGCCCCACGCAGCCCACAATTAGCCCGTCAATACTGCCCGTGGGCAAGCCTGAGCTAAGTCGTTGATAAAGCTGGGCGAGCAGTTCTTGTGGGCTCAACTGAGCCAATGCGCCAGAAGCCTTTGCCTTGCCCCGCGGCGTGCGCACGGCGTCGTAGATATAAACCGCAGAGAGTGTTTGAGACATTTTATAGAACCGTTGTCGGCACAGGCTTTAGCCCGCTATTGCCCGCTATTGACCGACGACAAAGCAAACTGAAGTGGTAGCGCTGCCGCCCACATTAAAACTCGCGACCGTCTTAGCACCGGCTACTTGATAGTCGCCAGCCTGCTCGGTGACCTGCTTATAGCTGTCCAGCATCATGCGTACTCCTGTAGCGCCAACGGGGTGCCCCAGACCAATCAAGCCGCCTGACGGGTTTACAGGCAATCGCCCTCCCATTTCAATAACGCCGTCCTCAATAGCCCTCCAACTCTGGCCCGGTGGGGTTAAGCCAAAGTGATCAAGCGCCATGTATTCGGTAATTGAAAAGCAATCATGAACCTCAAGGCTGTCTACATCGTAAATCGAGTTCAGGCTTGCGCGGGATAAAGCCTGTTGCATCGCCGTGCGGACATGCGGGAACACCACGTCTTGATCGGCACTGTCGGCAACTTTTTGTGAGTAAAGCAATGGTGCCGTGGTGTGCCCCCAGCCCTTGATTCTAGGAATATGCTCAAACGCCATACCGTTGCGTTGCGCCCACTTTTTGGCAAACTCTGCAGACGCTAAGATGATCGCACTGGCACCGTCGGTCACCTGCCCACAATCTGATTTTCTCACCGTGCCTTCAATCGTTGGATTGGTGTTGTCGTCTTCTGCAAACTGCTCGGGCCCCATTGTCCAATTTCGGGTCTGCGCGTTCGGGTTACGTTTGGCGTTACTGAAGTTGTTCTGCGAAATTGCCCTGAGATAGCTTCGATCTAAGCCATACCGACTCGCGTATTCGGCTTCTAAATCAGAGAACATGGCGGGCCAAACATAACGAGCTGACTGCGCCTCTTTACCAACCCAAGCCGCCGCGCCTAAATACTCGGCTGCGGTTTGACCAGGCACATTGCGCATCAGCTCTATACCCAGCACTAGGGCAACGTCATAACGCTGAGCTTCGATCTCTGAGCTTGCCGCTAAAATCGCGATACTGCCCGACGCACAGGCGGCCTCATGGCGTGCTGCTGGGACACCAGCCAAATCTGGGTGCACATGACCAAGAAAGCCACCTAGCTGCCCTTGCCCTGCAAATAACTCCCCTACAAAATTTCCGATGTGCGCCGTTTCAATTTCATTCGCTTCAAGCTTGGTTGCC
>CAZOIG010000125.1:0-4349 GCA_964579235.1 uncultured Gammaproteobacteria bacterium | reverse complement strand
AGTTTGGGCAGAGTTTGGTAAAGCCGATTCAGATGAAATTTACACAAGAGAAACAACGTTTAAGAAAGAGAACAAGCAGGATATCAATATGAGCGAATATCAACCACCTAAAGTGTGGACATGGAATAAAGACAGCGGCGGAAAATTTGCCAACATCAATCGGCCGATCTCTGGTCCGACTCACGATAAGGATTTGCCCCGTGGTGAACACCCTTTTCAGTTGTACTCCTTGGCAACACCTAATGGCGTAAAAGTTACGGTGATGTTTGAAGAGCTCTTAGAGCTGGGCATAAGCGACGCTGAGTACGATGCCTATCTGGTTAACATTGGCGAGGGTGATCAATTTGGCAGTGGTTTCGTTGATGTAAACCCTAACTCAAAGATTCCAGCACTCTTGGACGTGTCGGGCGATGAGCCTGTACGAGTATTTGAGTCGGGCGCCATCTTGTTGCATCTCGCCAACAAGTTCTCGGCCTTTTTACCTGAAGATCCAGCTAAGCGCACTGAAGCTTTAAATTGGCTGTTTTGGCAAATGGGCAGCGGACCGTTCTTAGGCGGCGGCTTTGGTCATTTTTACGCTTACGCGCCAATTAAAATCGAATACGCTATCGACCGCTTTGCAATGGAAGTAAAGCGCCAACTCGACGTGCTCGATAAGCATCTGGCTGAAAACGAATACATGGCGGGCGATGAGTACTCGATTGCCGATATTGCGATCTGGCCGTGGTACGGCGCCTTGGTGCGTGGCCTATTGTATGACGCGGCTGAATTTCTGGATGTAACAAGCTATACGCATGTGGTGCGTTGGGCAGAGCAAATCAACACTCGCCCCGCAGTAAAACGCGGCATTATGGTTAACCGCGCTTGGGGTGATGATTCTGCACAATTGCATGAACGACACGATGCGTCGGATTTTGAATTAAAAACTCAAGATAAACTGAAAGCCGATTAAGCTTCAGATACAAGTTGCTGGCTTTAAAGCGCGAGTGACGGCCGCAGGAGATGATGAGTCCTCTGCGGCCTTTTTAACATCCTAAAAAAGTCGCCTGGGGAATAGGTTTCGATCGCGCGCGTTGGTGTGATTTGAAAAAGACGATAATTTCAGACATTTCAGCTTAAAATGCTGTTTAACAATGCAACTAAAGCTTAATCCGTGACTCTAGAAAACGCGATCCAACAGGCCGGTAACGACACGCTGATTTACTGGTTTTTACCCATATTTCTTGCGGCTCTTGCTATCGAGGCGTTGGCGTCTCGTCGCTACACGCTTGATTTGTTTGAAGCGCAAGACACTAAATCATCCCTGTGGATGATGGTGATGGTGGGTGTGGTGGATATCGCTCCCAAAATTCTCGCATTTTGGTTGTTCATGTATTTGGCGAGCATTAGCCCCTTACAAGATGCCGTCGGACGCCAATGGTGGGCATGGCTTTTGTTGTTTTTCTTGGATGACTTTATTTATTACTGGTTCCACCGCGCTAATCATGAGGTCCGCATTTTTTGGGCGGGGCATGTCTCGCACCACTCAGCGATCCGTATGAATTTCGCAACCGCTTTGCGCCAAGGAGTAGGGGAGCGAGTGCACAAATACTTTTTCTGGATTCCTCTGCCGTTATTGGGCTTTGATGCCCTAATGATTTTTACGGTTATGTCGATCAATCTGTTCTACCAGTTTTGGGTTCACGTTGAATGGGTCAAACGAATGCCTAGTTGGTACGAGTTTGTATTTAACACGCCTTCGCATCATCGTGTTCATCACGCCTCAAACACACAATATCTCGATCGAAATCATGGTGGGGTTTTGATTCTGTGGGACCGCCTATTTGGCACCTTTGCACAAGAAACTGATGATGAGCCAGTACGTTACGGTTTAACAAAGCCGCTGGCTTCATCAAACCCGATTCATGTGGCAACGCATGATTACCAGGCAATTTGGCGGGATGTAGCTCAAGCCGATCATTGGCGCGACAAACTGAACTACTTACTCCTAGCGCCAGGTTGGAGCCATAATGGCGAGGACCAACGTTCAAACACGCTCCGCGCCCAAAACCAGGCTCGCTTGCAAAACTCAGAGTAGACTCTATACATAAAGTCAGTCTGAGTAAGAACTCACTTTTCACCGAACGCTCTAATTTTCGAATTCCCTAACGGAGGCTCAATATGTCATTACGAATTAACGATCAAGCGCCTAACTTTGACGCGCAAACTACGCAAGGCCCAATTAACTTCCATGAGTGGATTGGCGATTCGTGGGCTGTACTATTTTCTCATCCGGCGGACTTCACACCAGTCTGCACGACCGAGTTAGGTTACGCAGCGGGGCTGGAAGAAGAGTTTGCTAAGCGCAACGTAAAGGTGATCGGTTTGAGCGTTGATGCAGTGGACAATCATGCCGAATGGGCAAAAGATATTGAGGAGACACAAGGCCATCCGGTCAAGTTTCCAATGATTGGAGATACCGATCTGAATGTATCGAAGCTTTACAATATGTTTCCTGCTGATGAGTCTGGTTCGGCAGAGGGTCGTACCGCACTAATGAACGCGACGGTTCGATCAGTGTTCATCATTGGGCCTGATAAAAACATCAAATTAATGATGACCTATCCAATGACCACTGGACGCAATTTCAATGAAATTCTACGCGTGATCGATTCCATGCAACTTACGGCTCAACACAAAGTCGCTACTCCCGTGAACTGGGAGAATGGCGATGACGTGATTATTGTTCCTGCTGTGAGCGATGAGGAAGCCAAGCTGAAATATCCAGAAGGTTGGGACACGGTCAAACCTTATTTGCGCGTTGTTAAGCAACCCAGCTAAGTTTTCGCCCAATAATTAGATAGAGCCGTTTAACGCGGCTCTATTTTTGTTTCAATACTTCACACCTTTGAAACTCTGAAGCCTTGATATTAAGGAGCCAAACCCATGCGTAACTCTGCCTCTTTTTTTGCTGGATTAGCGACCTGCATTTTAGTCTCGGTCAGCACCCCGAGCTTAGCCAACCCCCACAACGTAACGGGCTTATATTTAACCGCTGAGCGCAATTCAGTTGTGGACATACAAGCTTGCGGAGAGTCTCTTTGTGGCAAAGTGGTTTGGCTCAATGCTGAAACTTTGGACGAAGGTGTAACACCGGAAACAGCGGTGAGTAAAGCCGGTGAAAATATATTGGGTTTAACCATTTTGCGCGATTTTGAACGCGCACGCAAAGACTGGCGCGAAGGGACGATTTACGATCCTGGTAAAGATAAAACCTATGCGTCAAGACTCGAGCGTTTAGACGATGGCACGCTACAGGTGAAAGGCTGTATTTCGTTTTTTTGCCAAACCCAAATTTGGTCGCCAGTTGACGACCTGACCAACCCTTTGCAAAGCAACTAATCACTTTTTAAAGAGAGAACAATTATGGATATCAACGGAAAAGTAGCCGTCGTCACTGGCGGCGCATCTGGCTTAGGCGCAGCCACTGTGCGCGCTTACTTAGAGCGCGGGGCGAAAGTCGCAGTATTTGACATGAACGAAGACGCTGGCAGTGCAATGCTTGCCGAGTTAGGCAGCGACAATTTGGCGTATTTCGATGTAAATGTGTGCGACGAGTCCGATGTAGAAGCCGCTATTCAAGGTACCGTTGAGAAGTTTGGTGCGATACATATCTGCAACAATTACGCAGGTATCGGCCATGGCGAAAAAACTGTGTCTAAGGGTGTCCCCCACAAGTTGGAGACGTTTAGCAAAATCATCAACGTCAACTTAATAGGCACGTTTAATGTAGCGCGTCTCGCTGCTGCGCAAATGGTTAAACAAGATCCAGTGACTGACGACGGCGGTCGCGGAGTGATAATCAATACGGCGTCTGTGGCTGGCTATGAAGGTCAAATCGGACAAGCAGCGTACTCGGCTTCAAAAGGTGGTGTTATCGGTATGACTCTAACCATCGCTCGCGATCTAGCCTCTGATGGCATTCGCTGCAATACGATTGTGCCAGGCCTTATTCACACCCCTTTATTCGATCAGCTGCCAGAAAATGTCTACAAATCGCTAGAGGCCAGCGTGTTGGGTCCTCAGCGGCTCGGCAAACCGGAAGAGATTGCGCACCTAAGCGTGTACCTGGTTGAGAACGATTACATGAACGGCGAGAGCGTTCGAATGGACGGCGGTATCCGTATGCAGGCGAGGTAGTTTCGCGAGCGGGAACCGAAAAAATGGCCGTTTAAATCTTGATTAAACGGCCTTTTAAGTGCTCGGTGGGTTTGAATTTACTTCGCTTTATCTGGAGCCAATGCGTTCGTCTAAGAAGTCGAGAATCTTGGTGTATTGAGCTTGGCGATTTTCCAAGTTATATGGCCCAT
>CAZOIG010000124.1:0-1984 GCA_964579235.1 uncultured Gammaproteobacteria bacterium | reverse complement strand
AGAGATCTAAGCAAAAATGTATTAGCTGTAAACACGCAAGGATCCGCCAAAGAATACCCAGAAGCTAAGTGGCGACTGATGATTGAGCCCTCCGAAAGTCAGGAAATGCTGACTGAAATTGGTTCAAATGCCCACGAGGCTCCCCAGCTTGAAAACCAAGAATCGGTGTACGGCTGGCTCGATGCAAATGATAAAGACGTCATCCGATTTTCGAACCAAAAATTGGATGCTGATCAAAATTTTTACTTGGAATATAAAGGCCCGCTTGCTACCGCAGAGGTCAATCAGGCTGACGCCACATTCAGACTATATGGCCGAGATGTAAAACTCGGCCCCTTTGATGATCAGCCAATTGAGCTCAGTTTGTCCGGCGCGAAATATGCTGGAGCTTATTCCTTAACCAAACGTGTGATTCGCAATAAAGGCAACGTCGCAACAGAGCCCGATTCGGAGCTTGCCAATAATTTTGACGCACAGGATAAGGTGTCGGGCGAGCTATCAGCCTCAAACGATACTGACACACTGACCTTTGAACTGGGCGATACCGCGCAGATGTGGCGTGTCATTGTTTTGGGTGACTCGATCACAGGGGTTTCAATTAGTTCACCTTTTGAAGAGCTGATGAGGGTGGCGCGACCAAGAGGCGATAACTCGCGTCGCCTGAAAGTGCCGGATATCTATATGGGGCCTGGCCCCATCAAGCTGAAGCTCAGTGGATGGGCGGGTAACTACAAGGTGTTTCTGAAGCCTTTGGGGCCACCTAGGCCCAACGAAGAGCGTGAGCCCAATCATGGGAATTTCTATCGAACTCTGGATTTCGATCAAGAGTATGTGGGTACTCTTACGGCCGGTGATACGGATCAGTTTGTTTTCTTTCTGGAAAAGCCCATGACTATTGTTGCAGATTTCAATTTGCCACCGGGAGCTTTCTCGAACCTTTGGTTCAGTGCCAACGGTGGCAAAAATCTGCTAGAAAAACGACTCGAAAATAACACCGAGCCTTTCGATGTTGCACTGCCCGCGGGCGAGATATTGCTTGGTCTACGGCCTAGTGTTCCTTCACCAGCAGAATATACAGTCAAGCTCAATTACAAGCCTTTCGATGGCCTATTTACAAGCACAACTCACCCACAGTCACTTGAGTCGCAACCTATCTCAGACATCAAAAATCTTGAGGATGTTCAATCATTTAGCCTATTTGAACAAAGCATTAGGTTGCCAGACCTGGTTGGAGTAAGCGACTCGGATAAGCTAATGGTCTGGACACCATCCACTAAAGTAAAACTCAAAGAAGATGAAGGCGTTTATAGTCTCACGATTGAACCTGACTTTGAGACTGGCACATTGCCAATCTGGGTAGCAAAACTCGAAGGAGGGCAAATAAACAACAGCACCCAGTACCGGATCAACGCGAAACCTGATATTGCGGCCGTTAATCCAACACAGTCAAACCCAATACCAGCATCGATGGCCGGAGGTTTGAACGTGGCATGGGCACCGCTCGGTGCGACTTGGGTAAACCAAGCTGGTTATGAAATTGATGAAGACGGGTACTTGCCAAAAAATAACTCGGCTCGTGCAGCGAGCCTATTTGCACTAAACGATGGTATGCGGCCACTAGCGGGACCGGGTAACTACGCAACGACCTTGTCTAACGTCGCAGGTGAGATTTATTCGCCAATACTTGATTTACCGGGAGAGAAATCTATTCCACTGGTGGGAGTAGCAATTTCAAATAGAGTGACTGCAGAGAACAGCCTGAATCGCTTTGCGGTGGACCTGTCTGAAGATGGCGTTGTTTGGGAAACGCTGCTTGAAAGCCAAGTTGTAAGCTGGACCAAGCGACAATTTTATGAGTTTCCACTTAACGATGCCTCTGCCAAATTTGTTCGCTTTCGTACATTTCAGGACAACGAAAACAAGCCCCTAATTGCGCTGACTGAGTTAGAAGTTATTGCTAAACCGGGGTTTTCAGGATTGCCAG
>CAZOIG010000123.1:0-1647 GCA_964579235.1 uncultured Gammaproteobacteria bacterium | reverse complement strand
TTTTTCCCGCTCACCAGCGATTTGGTCGATGGCACGCAATTCAAACGCTTTGACGCACAGTCAATCGCAGCGGTTAACGCCAGCGAGTTGGCGGTGGTTTCGCGTTACGAAGACGTTGAAATGACCGTTCGCTATTTCTTCGCCGAACGCAGTCCCACTGAGTTACGCATTGAGAAGCGCTTTAAACTCGTGAGCGACAATGACAGCTTCAATTTTGTCTCCCCCCTGCATTTCAATTATCGCTCACTTGAGCCGTTTGTTTTTTCAAGCCAAAACCTAGCAAGATCAAATGGCTTTGAGCAAGAAGATTTTGTCAGTCGCGGCGTTAGCGCGATGACCGTCGCGGCACGCCCCGCGGATACGGTTATCACGGTCAGCCCTCCTTCTGCACTAACACCAGTTAGCTACGGTTGGCGGATAAATTCTGCTGAGCGCTACAACGCCAATGGCGAACGCTATGACGTACCGTTTTTTGTGCTGGCCGACAACGAATCCACGGCGATGTTGGTACTCAGCGATTCGTTTTACATTGGCGACGGCTCAAATGTCAGTTGGCTACAACTGGTTCAAGTCCCTTTGCTCAGCCTAGACTTTGAAGACGAACTGCGTATCAGCGAATCGATCTATGTCTCCGAGCGAGGAGACGTGGCCGGCATTACCGATCAATTATTCAAGGCGACCCGTCAAAACGTAAAGCCGGTGACTCTGACAAGCAATGAAAACGCAGTTGCCGTGCACATTGATCTGGTCGATGGCACTCCCGTGACCCACGCGGTGCCAGATGCTAATGGCTTGATCAAACTTGATTTACCCCAGGGCGATTACAGCTTGCGCGCTTACGCGCTCGGCGGCCGCGAGACGCAAATGCGTTTTTCAGTAGCCGATGAAAGTATCGACTTAGGTGAGCTAGCCCTGCCATCTATTGCCAAGGTACCGCTGCCTAAGGGCGAAGCGATGCGCCTCATTTTCTTAGGCGAGAACGGCACACCCAACCCTAGTTTCAATGATCACTTAACGGGTGCTACGGTAATGGAATCCTACGGTTTAACCGAAGCCTTTAAGAACAATCATGTATTCCTAGCTGGGGTTATGGGCGATGCAGAGCACGTGCAATTAGCCAATGGTGAGTATGAGGTACTCGCCACCAGGGGCCCTGAGTTCTCCCTAACGCGTACGCGCTTAGTGATCGCAAATGCCGAAAACACCAGCCTAGATATCGATACACCAGTTAGGCAAGTAAACTCATCAGGTTACATCTCTAGCGACTTACACGTGCACTCTGGTGCCAGCTTCGATAACGCATTCTCAGACCAAGAGCGTGTGCGGAGCTTTGCCGCCGAACACGCCGAGGTTATGGTATCAAGCGAGCATGACGTGCCGACCGACTTCAACCCAATTATTCAAGCCATGGTACTAACTCAGTCACTGGTCTCGATACCAGCGGCTGAGATCACCAGTTTGTTGCCAACCAAGCGATTACCGTTTACCAGTGGTCATGCCAATTTCTTTCCTTACCCACCCGAGCCTCTGGAGTTTGCGCGCGGCATAGTGAACCATGAAGACAAGCGGATGCGAGAAATTATTGCCAGCGTTCGCGAGAAGCACCCAGATATTCTGGTGCAGCTGAATCACCCTCGCCAAGATTCG
>CAZOIG010000122.1:0-2703 GCA_964579235.1 uncultured Gammaproteobacteria bacterium | reverse complement strand
GGTAGGAACTGGCTTAGTCGCGAGCATATTTGCTATTTTGAATAGCGTCGGTACGATTGAGCCTGAGCCGAGTGTCTACATTGGATTGATCTCATTAGTCTTACTGCTCGCTCTACTGCACTTTGCCTACTTTATCTCAATTAGCTTGCAGCACGTCATGCCTGACGCAAAAAAATGATCGACGGTAGCTCAAGGACGATTTCGACCGAGTCGGTCATGACTGTCTACCCAGTCCCCTGCGAGCACTGCAGACGCTAAAGAGAGTTCTCCTGCGAGCACAGCACCTGCGCAGATTTCAGCGAGTTTTAGGGCTTTGTCTTGCCCGTAGCAATCCATTATTTCCAAGCATTCCCGTTGTGTGGCGAGACCGGTACCACCGCCGTAGCTGGCAACGATCACCGACGGTAAGGTGATCGACCAATACAAATCACCGTTATCCAGCAAGTCGACATAAACGATGCCCGCCTGCGATTCGGCGATATTCGCGGCATCTTGCCCAGTGGCAATAAAGATCGCGGCTAAGCCATTTGCTGCGTGTAAGCCGTTATTGCTTGTACCAGCCAACATGCCGCCTACATTCGAGACTTGGCGCGCTGCAAACAGCGTTTTAGCATCGACTTTCATCATGTCTTGCAAAAGCTGGTTGGGTAGCGTGGCTTCGGCCACTACTCTTGCACCCCTAGAATGCAGGGTATTTATCTGCGAATGTTTTTTATCGGTGTCGATTGCACCGGATAAAGTGTATCGACTCACAGCAGGGTTCTGCGAGCGAATCCACTCGCATGCAGCCAGCGTCGCCTTACCGCACATGTTCTGCCCTGCTGCATCACCAGTCGTATAGTTAAAGCGCAGAAAGCGCATGCGCGATACGCCATATTGTTCTATGTGAGATAGTTTGCCTACGGAAGTAGTGGACTCCGCAGCGGCCCGAATGCCAGCCATATTCTCACTGACCCACTCACCGAATTCCCGCGCTTGCCGAGCATCTTCGAAATGAAACACCGGCGCTCTTTGCATATAACGCTCAACTACCGTGGTCTTCACTCCGCCAACGGCAGAAAGCAAACGCATGCCTCTTGAGTAACTGGCAACCAGGGTACCTTCGGTAGTCGCCATCGGCACGTAGAACGAACCATTCGCGTGTTCGCCGTCGATCAGAAGTGGTCCCGCTAACCCAATCGGAACTTGCGCAACACCAATGGGGTTTTCGATGTTGCCCTTTAAGTCGGCGTTGGTCTGTGAGGAATGCGCCACATGTTTGAGCTCTACACCGAGCTCTTCCTGAACAAATTTCTGACGTTGTTCTATCGCGTCCTGCGAATAGTTATCGCTGGGCGATCTGGGAATCTTGCTGGCCGGCTTATCCATGCTTTTAACCTCTGTTTTAACGGATGTTGGTTCACTGGACATGCTTAACAATGCACTTGTGCTAGCACCTGTATTGGCAAAGCAATTTCACGTCTGAGGCCCCGAACTTATTCCATAAAGCGAGGCTTGTCAGCGCCCAATTCACAAACGCATTTGACAACAGCAGCGCAGGTGGCTATGAGAACACGGCACGGCCACGATAAACCGCAGCTGAACCTAACTCCTCTTCAATGCGCAATAATTGGTTGTATTTGGCGACGCGGTCCGAACGACACAGCGAACCTGTTTTGATTTGCCCTGCTGCTGTAGCCACAGCTAAATCAGCAATGGTGGTGTCTTCAGTCTCGCCAGAGCGGTGAGAAATTGTCGCCTTATAGCCCGCATCGTGCGCCATTTGAATCGCATCAAGCGTTTCCGTAAGGCTCCCAATCTGATTAAATTTAATCAAAATTGAGTTGCCAACACCCATTTCTATACCCTTAGCTAGGATTTCTGTATTAGTTACAAATAGATCATCACCCGTAAGTTGTACTTGCGAACCAACACGCTTGGTCAAATCAGCCCATCCGTCCCAATCGTCTTCAGACATGCCGTCTTCAATGGTAATAATTGGATAACGGTCAACCCACGCGTGTAGATATTCAGCAAACTCGGGCGAGCTCAATTTTTTATCTTCAGCGCTAAGAGTGTAAACACCATCGCTATAAAACTCTGTACTCGCAACATCCAACCCCAACAGAATGTCCTCACCGGGCTTATAGCCCGCCTTCTCGATCGACTCCATTAAGATGCCAACAGCCGATTCATTCGACGGCAAATTAGGCGCAAACCCGCCTTCATCGCCAACCGCAGTATTCAAACCCTGACCATGTAATACTTTTTTGAGCGAGTGAAATACCTCGGTACCGGCGCGCAAGGCTTCACTAAACGTGGGTAAGCCAGTGGGCAAAATCATGAACTCTTGAAAATCGATTGAGTTGTCAGCGTGTTCACCGCCATTAATAATGTTCATTTGCGGAACAGGCATCGAATATGTGTCGTTACCAAACAATTCAGCGAAGTGTGCATACAAAGGCACACCTTTGCTGACCGCTGCCGCTTTTGCAACCGCAAGAGAAACCGCAAGAATCGCATTCGCGCCAAGCTTCGATTTGTTGTCTGTGCCGTCGAGGTCAATCATTGCTTGATCGATCGCGCGTTGATCAAGCGCGTCTTTGCCATTCAATGCGTCGGCAATAGCTGTATTAGCGTTCTCAACCGCTTGACTAACGCCCTTACCTAAATAGCGCGATTTATCGCCGTCACGGAGCTCAAGTGCTTCCAATGTGCCGGTCG
>CAZOIG010000121.1:0-2276 GCA_964579235.1 uncultured Gammaproteobacteria bacterium | reverse complement strand
CTCAGAAAATGCGGAATACGACGCGGCTAAGGAACAGCAAGGCTTCATCGAAGGTCGGATTAAGGAGCTAGAAAGCCAACTTAGTATTGCTGAAGTGGTGGATCCCAGTAAGCTCAACGCCAACGGTAAAGTGATTTTTGGTGCGCATGTAACCCTTTACGATGTGGACGCCGATAAAGAGGTCAGTTACCAGATCGTGGGTGATTTAGAGGCCGATATTGAGAAAGGTCAGATTTCTTTAAGTTCGCCCATCGGGAGAGCTTTGATCGGCAAAGTGGAGGGCGACGAGTTCACCTTCAGAGCACCGGCGGGCGAGAAAACCTACGAGATTATCGCCGTGGCTTATGAATAGCCATGGCGTATCAGTAAACGTGAATTAAGAAAGTTTGTTCGGTGCCTTTGACTTGGCTCTTAACCTAAACATTTCTTTTAGAAGTCAATCATATTCCGCTTGCATGGCGCTGCCGCAAACTAAATGGTCGGCAACACGAGTTTCGGTTTTTCGGCAGGGCGATAGATAACGCCAACACGGCCAATTAGCTGCACAGGTTCTGCGCTCACTTTCGCTGTGATGTTAGCTAAAAGGGCTACTTTTTCGGCTTTGGCATTGCTAGGTAGCTTTATCTTGACCAGTTCGTGGTGATCTAAAGCCAGTTCAATTTCGGCCAGTACCGTCTCGGTCAAGCCCTTTGCGCCTATCGTTACTACTGGGTTTAAGGAGTGGGCTATGCCGCGTAGGTAGTTCTTCTGTTTTCCGGTAAGAATCATTTAGTGCGATAATGTTTTAGAACGGAGCGCGATTCTACTCAAATTCTCAACTAATTCCTCCCCTAATGGCACAAAAAGGCAATAAAAAAGGCGAATGGGTCAGACGGCATGTGAATGATCCCTGGGTCAAGCGTGCCACTAGCCAAGGTTATCGCTCGCGGGCGGTGTACAAACTGCAAGAGATTGACGAGCAAGACAAGCTCATCAAGCCAGGTATGACGATCGTCGATCTTGGCTCTGCGCCGGGCGGTTGGTCACAGTATATCGCTCGAAAACATGGCAAGCACTGCAAAACCATTGCGGTTGATTTGTTGGAGATGGATAACCTTGATCTGGTTCATTTCATCCAAGGTGATTTTCAAGACCCAGATGTACTCGCCGAACTCGACGGTATCTTGGATGGTAAACCCATCGATTTAATTATTTCCGACATGGCACCCAACATTACTGGTGTCCGCAGCGTTGATGAAGCCCAGTTCGAAGGCTTGCTGGATTCAGTGCTGTATTTCTCCGATCTGCGTCTGCGCGACGGTGGTAATATGTTGGTCAAATTATTCGAGGGCAGCGCAGCGCACTACTATCGGCGAGAAGTTCGATCTCGCTTTCAAAGTGGTGTGGTTAGAAAACCCAAAGCATCACGCCCTGGCAGCCGTGAGTTTTACTTTTTGGCTAAGAATAAAAAGCCATCGTAGCGCTTGAAAACAAGGATTCTGCCGCCAAAACACTAATACTCAGACGACTTTAAATCTCTCCACATATTGCTGTCTTGTCACATGATGTAGCGCGGCGAACTGCTAAACTTCATCAGTAAAAGATTTAAACACATTCAACCAGACGGGAGTTGAAGGCTTTGTTAAGCAACTCAAGTACAAGCTCTAGGAACTTATTGTGAATAAAATTACTAACGTTATTATTTTGGTCTTACTCGTGCTTATGGTCGGGTCTATGATGGCCGACCGAAGCGCTACCAGTCAGGCTCAAACCCAAGAACTAAAGTATTCCGAGTTCATGGAAAAGATGACCGATCAAGGCTCGATTGATAACGTTGTCATTGATCAGGGTGCTGAGACTATCACCGGCACTGACTCGTCTAGCGGCGCGACCTATCAGGCGGTTATGCCGTATGACCCAGCGTTGATTGACACGCTGATCAGTCGCGATATTTCCTTCGAAGTTAAAAAGGCAGAAGGGCGCTCAATTTGGATGAGCATATTGATCAATACTATTCCGATATTGCTGTTCATTGGTGTGTGGATTTACCTGATGCGCCAAATGCAAGGTGGCGGTGGCCGTGGCGGCGCTATGAGCTTTGGTAAAAGCCGAGCTCGACTGCTAAATCAAGATACCAATCGTGTCACCTTTGAAGACGTTGCCGGTATCGAAGAATCAAAGGAAGAAGTCCAAGAAATCGTTGAGTTTTTACGCGACCCAAGCCGTTTCCAAAAATTGGGCGGCAGAATGCCGAGCGGCGTGCTTATGACCGGTAGCCCTGGTACTGGTAAAACTCT
>CAZOIG010000120.1:0-11250 GCA_964579235.1 uncultured Gammaproteobacteria bacterium | reverse complement strand
ATTGCTTGGGTGCAGACGTGGCTGATTTCAGAGCTTGTGCTGTACTCATGCCAGCGTTGTTCAACGCGAGGAGTTCATCGTGGATTGAAAAACCCGGCACCGCGACTGGAACATTTGCGTCCGTGCCCGCCAAAACCACCACGTTCTGTTCGAGCATTGCGCGTAACAATATCCGATTGGCTTCAGCGTAGCTTAACCAGTATTCACGGTCTTCGCGCATCACTTCTTCTGAGTGCTCGTGGCTGATTCGGTAAATATTTGAATCAGGTAACCAGCCCATAACTTTGTCTGCGATCGGTGAGAGTTCGCTAATCCCAGGGTTCACGTATTCCAGTTCTACCGAACTAAGGGTATTCGCTAGATCGTGTCGTTGACGCTCAAAACTCTCGATCAACCACAGTGTCGTGATCACCGACATATTGTTGGCCTTGAGGTTTTTGCTCACTTGGATACTGCGTTGCGTGACGAAGTTAAGAAATTCTTCGCTGGTCTCGGCATCAAAACCACCGAATTCTCTGTCTAAGGCCTTTACCAGTTCCTCGATGTGCGCCAACTCCTTAAGGTTGGAATTCCAGATGTCGTCAAGTTCAACTGTCCAGGGTATGTGCCCCATGATGGGGATAGCGCTGCTGTTCGACGCAGAATCCAGAGCAAAAAAGTCTTCGTCATTCATGATGGTATAAATTTTTACCGCATCGTATTGCGCGCTTTCAAACTTACTTAATAACTTTTCTGCTTGGGAAGGGGTGTTGATGCTGACTATTTTTGCAGTCCACGCATCGAACCAACCTTTAACTAAGCCGTTGCTATTAATTCGCGCAGAGGCCACATAGAGATTCGGCCCAACGCGACCGTTGTCGATTTGTTCTCGCCATTCTAGGTGTTGCTCGCTGCCGTTCAACTCACGTACGTGAGTAACGCCATTTGCCAAATAGAGCAACAAATCGTTTGGGCTTTGCCATAGGTGAACGTGAGAGTCGACCAAGCCGGGGATTAAAAACTTTCCCTTGCCATCAATCAATTTAAACCCATCGGGAACCGCAATGTCCTTGCCAATTGCTTGAATTGCACCTTGATCAATCAGAACGGTTTGATCTTCGAGCATTGTGGAACCGTCTGGCGACAGCGTGTTGACGCTCACAATCGCGGTGGGTGTTGCCTCAAGCTGAAACTGCCGATGATCGACCAACGCTGTATGCTCTCCCCACATGTGGTCAATTTGATAGTCAGTCCATAAAAAGGCGAATAAGGTGAGGAATAGTTGCAGCACTAAGATGCGCAAAAACCACGTTTTAAGGAGTTGGTATTTCATTGGAGTTACCTCGTTAGTTGTGAGGTCTCACTGTATGATTTTCGCCAAAGTTGGTCTGGTCGAAACTGGGGAAAGCCTCATCGATTCTGAGTTTATGTCATCGAAATCAGTTTTTGATTGATGTTTTAGCGATTCACTCTGTTCGTTTAGGGCTTGAGCTGTGTGGCTCGATATTGAGTCGGCGTTAGGCCTTCAGTTTGTTTAAACGCCCGGTTAAATGGTGCAAGAGAGTTAAAGCCGTTGTTCAACGCAATAGTTAGAACAGGGATGTGTTGCTTGTTCGGATCTGCAAACTGCTGCTTTATTTCGGCGATTCTATAACCGTTGATGTAAGTGCTAAAGTTGGTATGACCCAGAGTCTGATTGATAAAGCCTCGCAATCGGTACTCGCTCACTCCAAGAGATTTGGCAAGATCGTCGATGCAAAGCTTAGGATTTAGGAATGCTTTGTTGCCGACCACTTCAGAGTCAAGCCGTTTCAATAGTTCAGCGTCGCGACTGCTTAAAGCGTCGCAACCACTTAAAGTGTGGCGACCGTTTAATGTGTCTCGAGGGAGATTGCGCTTAGTCGTGGAGTCGAGGTTAAGGATATTGGTGTCGAAACCCACCACCCAGAAGCTCAGCCATACAATTGCTGGCCAGATGCTAACCACATCGATAGTCGCCTGTTGTTGGCTATACAGTATCGAGCCAAATAGCGTTGCGGCAACAGCAGATACCGCTACGATTAACACGAGGTGAATGCGATAAACTCGGCGGGCTTCGATTAGGTCATCAGAGCGGCCCAGAATGGCTGTTGATAACATATGCAATACCAGAACCAACGTTGTGCCATTGACTAAGCCAGCCCACCAAATCGGCAGTTGATCAATAAAATTGAATTGAACTAAGCGTTCCATAAATACCGGTACGCAGTAAACGACGCCAACCAGAACATGTATCCCATTCAGTTTGAAGTCTTTTTCAAACAGCGACAAGGTCAATAGCCAGGCCAAATACATTTGGAACACATCTAAACTTCGCAATATCATCTGCGCTTCTATAGGCAGCGCGAACGTATCTGGAGTAAAACCAAGAAAATGGCTTGCCGTACTGATATTTAGCAATAACAGTAACGCCGCTGTTCTCGATTCTCGCGCGTCACGCAGAATCAGAACAGATACAAACAGCATCAGGCCAAGACCAGAAAAGCGGAGTAAGGCGTCAAGCAAAATCATCTGTACTGTCCGATGGAAGCTCTGTTGTTCAGATGTGACTACCGTGAAGCGATACGGTGCAGCAATGCCTAACCATCAAATTGCTTGGATGTGTCATCAAACGATTTGACAATCATGTCGGCCAAGTAGGTGTGCAGTGGCGAGTTTTTGGTGCGAACGTGCTGTACCAAGGAAAGCGCATCAATCTTTAAATTGATTAGGTCGTCCAATGGCTTGCTTACAAAGTTTTCGCGTACGAGTTTCGCATCCATAAGCCGGTCTGACGCGATCATCAGCATATCTGTTTCGCGTAATGTTTCTAAACAAATCAATAGGTTAGTGCTTAAGAACGGTACGTTCGATAAAATTCCGAAGGACGCGAAGAGCTTTCGAATGTCTTCACGAGTCGTTTCAAAATTTGGAAAGTAGACCGCCATGTGTTGATACTCACGACGCTGCTCTAGGGTGATCGCATCAACCTTTGCTAGAGGGTGATCGTTGCGCATATACAGCACGGGCTTAATGCTCATTAAGCGCCTTGTAACCATGTCATCGTCAAATTTTTTGCGCGCAACAATCGCGAAATCCAAACTGCCAGAACGTAAGCGGTCTTCCCATTTATCGTCGATATGCTGGCTGATCAGCATAACTTTCGGCGCCTCTTGACGCAGTGTATCGATAAATCTGGGTAGGCCGACACTCGCTGATGTGCCCAGTGTCGCCATTGAAATTGTGGCTGGCGTGATGGTCGGGTCAAACTCTTGATGGCTGACGATTAACTCAGACAACTCACCCAAAATTTTGTTAATTGGACCCTCTAACTCCAAGGTTTTGGCGGTTGGTGTTAAGCCATGCGAAGAACGAATAAAGAGGTCATCTTCCAGCAAGTTGCGTAAACGATTCAGTGTTTTGCTCATCGCTGGTTGCGTGACGAACAGGCGCTCGGCGGCGCGCGTCACATTACGCTCTTGAATAAGCACTTGCAGCGCTACCAATAGGTTTAGGTCGATCCTGGAAAGAGGGTCTTGCATGCTGGTTAGATACGGCTAATTGGGTCGTTGTGTTTACGGTGTGTGAATAAATTTATATTTGGTATTCGGACATGATTAAGCAAGCCACTCTCGAATTGGCGGATGTGCCGCAAAATTATTTGGAGTGAGAATATTATCGCGCGGCGATTGTCGCGTATCTGGGTAGTCTAATGTGTAGTGCAAGCCACGACTTTCTTTGCGGTTGAACGCGCATTCGATCGTCAACTCAGCCACGGTGGCAAGGTTACGTAACTCAATCAAATCGTTGTTGACCTTAAAGTTGCCGTAGTACTCCACAATTTCTTCTTGCAGCAATTCGACTCGATTGCGAGCGCGTTTAAGGCGATTGTCAGTACGCACAATGCCGACGTAATCCCACATAAAGCGGCGCAGCTCGTCCCAGTTATGCGAAACCACGATTTGCTCATCAGGGTTGCTGACTTGGCTTTCGTCCCATACGGGCAGCTTCGGTAACTTTCCGTCGTCCTTTGCCAGCCGCTTACGTATGTCTTTGGCTGCACTCTTGGCAATCACCAAACATTCGAGTAAAGAGTTACTGGCAAGGCGGTTGGCGCCATGTAAACCAGTACAACTTGATTCGCCGACTGCGTACAGCCGTTTCAAGTCGGTTCGTCCTTTGGTGTCGGTCAGCACTCCGCCGCAGGTGTAATGCGCGGCCGGAACCACAGGAATAGGGCCAGTGGTCATGTCGTAGCCAAACTTTTCGCAGCTCGCGGCAATATTTGGAAAATGCTCGAGGATGAAGTCTTTAGGTTTATGGCTGATATCGAGATAGACCGAGTCGAAACCGCCTTTTTTCATCTCATAGTCGATTGCTCGCGCGACAATATCTCGCGGAGCCAGTTCGGCTTGAGGATGATGATCGTCCATGAAGCGCTTACCGTTCGGCAATTTCAATAACCCCCCTTCGCCGCGCACCGCTTCTGATATCAAAGAGCCTTTTGCGTAGGGGTGGAACAGGCAAGTAGGGTGAAATTGCACAAACTCCATATTTGCGATTCGGCAACCAGCCCGCCACGCCATTGCGATACCGTCGCCAGTTGAGGTGTCGGGATTGGTTGAATACAAATAAGCTTTCGACGCTCCGCCAGTAGCCAGCACGACGGCGCGGCCCGCAAACGTTTTGACTTTTCCGCCCTTGATATCCAACGCATAAGCACCAAAACAACGTGAGCTTTTGTTGGTTGAGATCTTTTCAGAGGTGATTAAGTCGATCGCAATATGATGTTCTAGAATTTCTACATTATCGAGCGCACGGACCTGCTCCTCGAGAGTGGTTTCGACCTCTCTACCGGTCGCGTCTTTGGCATGAATTACGCGCCGATGTGAATGGCCGCCTTCTTTAGTCAAGTGGTACTCACCATCTTGGCCATCGTACTCACGACCTTCGCTAATGGTGAACTTAACACCTTTCTCAATCAGCCAGTTGATAGCATCGGGAGCACCTTCAACCACTTTACGGACCGTTTTGTCTTTACAAAGATGTGCACCGGCTACGTGGGTATCATTAATATGCGCTTCAAAATTGTCGTCTTCGTCCAGTACCGCGGCGATACCCCCTTGTGCATACAAGCTGGATCCTTCGGTTAACTCGCTCTTTGAGAGAATGGTGATCGAAAGATCCTCTGCGGCGAGTCGCAATGCGAGACTTAAGCCGGCTACGCCGCCGCCAATAATAAGAACATCAGAAGTGTGGTTTGATTTTGCCATGCTAATTCAGCTGTTTTTGATCACCCGTTGCTCTTATTAGAACGGGTTGGTGTAAAGCTCGGTACGAACTCGAGTATAGCAAGCAAATTCCGAGTTGGGATAAGACTTGCTATATCCGCGCTGATGCTAAAGTCTCGCCATTATTCCATCGTGTTTGCACCTTCATTTTGGTAGACTACGGCGCTTGATAAGCGCATCAACCCATTGTTGTCTTAGAGTAACCTCAGAGTTGCCTCAGAAACTAAGATTAGCTTGAGTTAGGCATTCCGCACGACCTCGTTACAGCATAGACGCAGAGTAGAACCAAAGCATGGCTCACGATATTTCCAAAATTCGTAACTTTTCCATTATCGCTCACATCGATCATGGCAAGTCGACGCTGGCCGACCGCTTTATTTCTGTGTGCGGAGCACTGTCTCAGCGTGAAATGTCAGAGCAGGTGCTTGATTCCATGGACATCGAGCGCGAGCGCGGCATCACGATTAAAGCGCAGAGCGTGGCCTTAACGTTTAAAGCCAAAGATGGTGAAACCTATCAGCTGAACATGATCGACACGCCCGGCCACGTGGATTTCTCATACGAAGTTTCGCGCTCTCTGACCGCCTGTGAGGGCGCCTTATTGGTGGTAGATGCCTCGCAAGGTGTAGAGGCACAGACTGTCGCAAACTGCTATACCGCTGTCGATCTTGGTCTCGAAGTTTTGCCCGTACTCAACAAAATTGATTTGCCAGCGGCCGACGTAGATCGAGTGAGCGAAGAGATTGAAGAGGTCGTGGGTATTGATTGTTCAGCGGCGCTGCACGTTAGTGCAAAATCAGGCATTGGGGTAGAGGATTTGCTGGAGCAAATTGTGACCGATTTGCCACCACCAGAGGGTGACATGGACGCGCCGTTGTCGGCGTTGATTATGGACTCATGGTTTGATAATTACCTTGGTGTTGTCGCGTTGATCCGCGTGGTACAAGGTAAAATCAGCAAACGCGATAAAATTAAAATGATGTCAACGGGCGCAGAATACCCAGTTGAAGATCTGGGGGTGTTTACGCCCAAACGTCTATCCCGCGACGAACTTTTGGTTGGCGAAGTGGGCTACATGATTTCGGGCGTGAAAGACATTACCGGCGCCAAAGTGGGTGACACCATCACATTAGCCAAACATGGTGTTGAAAAACCGCTGGCGGGCTTTCAAGAAGTCCAGCCAAGAGTCTTTGCTGGTTTGTACCCAATTAATTCGGCCGACTATGATTCATTTCGAGACGCGTTGGGTAAGTTGCGGTTGAACGACGCTTCTTTGGTTTATGAACCTGAGGTGTCTGATGCTCTTGGTCTAGGCTTTCGCTGCGGCTTTCTTGGCATGTTGCACATGGAGATTGTGCAGGAGCGTTTAGAGCGCGAGTACGACATGGACTTAATTACTACGGCACCAACCGTGGTCTATGAAGTGCTGTTGAAGTCGGGCGACTTAATTGAGGTCGACAATCCGTCTGCCTTGCCAGACCCCTCTAAGATTGAAGAAATTCGAGAACCGATAATTGATGCCAACATGCTGATGCCCGCCGAGTATATTGGCGCAGTGATGACTTTGTGCATCGAAAAACGCGGCATACAGAAAAACATTCAATACCTCGGTCGACAAGTCATGTTGCATTTTGAGCTGCCGCTGAACGAAGTGGTCATGGACTTTTTTGATCGGCTAAAGTCAGTGAGCCGCGGTTACGCGTCTTTGGACTACAGCATCAAGGAGTACCGCGCGACCGACATGGTCAAAGTTGATGTGCTAATTAACGGCGATAGCGTCGATCCCTTGGCCATTTTGGTGCACCGGGAACAATCCATCTACAAGGGGCGCGAGCTGGTTAAGCGAATGCGTGAATTAATTCCTCGTCAGATGTTCGATGTCGCAATTCAAGCTGCGATAGGCTCGAAAGTGATTGCTCGTGAGTCGGTTAAAGCCTTGCGTAAAAACGTGACGGCCAAGTGTTACGGCGGTGACTTGTCAAGAAAACGTAAGCTCTTAGAAAAGCAAAAAGAGGGCAAAAAACGCATGAAACAAATCGGTTCCGTCGAGATACCGCAGGAAGCGTTTTTATCAGTCCTCAAAACCACTGGAGATTAAGGCAGCATGCTGTTTGAGAAAATTTTATTTGGCGTCACGTTAGTATGCCTAGTCATCATATTGTTTTGCCGGTGGGTTGTGCCGTCTTTGTCTAAGCGCGATGTAGACCCTTGGTATCTTGATTGGGCGAAAGGCCTGTTTCCAGTTTTCGCCTTGGTGTTCGTGCTGAGGAGCTTCGTTGCGGAGCCATTCAGAATACCGTCTGGATCGATGCTGCCAACCTTAGAAATCGGCGACTTTATCTTGGTTAACAAGTTCACCTATGGCATCCGCTTACCGATCATCTATGACAAAGTCTTAGATGTTAATGACCCAGAGCGAGGCGATATCGTTGTATTTCGATATCCTCGAGATAACAAAACCAGTTACATCAAGCGTTTAGTGGGTGTTCCCGGAGATCGAATCGATGTGATCGGTCGCACCGTTGCGGTCAACGGAGTGCCTATCACAACCACAGACTTAGACTCTTACACCCCAACCGCCGATAAAGCGCACGCGCAGCAAGTTCAGTACTTGCCGCGCGAGTCAGGGTTTGCGGAGTTCAACGCAATTTACGCCCCGAGATCGCAATTTGACCGGCGAGCACGCTCGTTCCAAGTTCCCGAAGGCCATTTCTTTATGATGGGCGATAATCGTGACAATAGTGCGGATAGCCGGGTTTGGGGCACGGTGCCTGAAGAAAATATTGTCGGTAAGGCATTCTTTGTTTGGATGCACTACGACGGCCGGCCAGGCGGCAGTGGTTTCAGCGCATCGCGTATCGGTACGAGTATAAGCGCCGAGATTGTAGACGCTCCTGAGAGCTTAGATGCCAGCGGTGCGGCGGTTGGTTCGACTGGTACGAATTAGGTCAGATTGCGCGAATGTGCTCACAGTCTGCGTGGTCACTATGTCTATCACTCCATGATCATTCACCCCGCGACTTTCTTTGCAGCTTGGTCGACATGTTTGATAAAGTGGTTGACGTAAAAGCGCAACACTAAATCTATTTAGGATAGGTAATCAGCCATGGGAAATATTAGTGAACACAGATTTTCAACTAAAGCTTCTGCTAGAGCTTCTACAAAATCTGCGACTATGCCTCTAACTATGCCTGCAACTAGGCTTGCAACTAGGCTTGCAACTAGGCTTGCAACTAAGCCTCCAACTATGAGCTCGGTTAAAAAGCCGTTCCAATCGATATCAAAGCAGGGTGGTTGGACCTTTTGGAGTATGTTGTTTGTGGCATCGGTGGTTATTTTTGCGGCCTATATTGGCATGCAATTAGTGCCCGTTTACTCCACCAATAACAGCATACAGAATGCTATGGAGCTGTCGATACAAGACCAGGATTTACGCCGCGTAACCCGACGGCAAATTGTCCAAAGGATGAGCCGACAGTTCAGCTTGGATGGGGTGCGTAACATTATAGACTTCAAAAGCCACCTCAAGGTGTCTCGATCGCGCGATCAGTTCATTATGGAGACGACTTATGAGCGCGAAGTACCGTTAGTTCACAACGTCTATCTCACCATCAAGTTCAATAACCGAGTTGAACGTGATCTTGATGGAAATTAGTCGCCGATCGGCGTTGTTTCCTCAACCGTAGGTGGTGTGTCATGACAAGTCTCTCTTGTTTGTCGAAAACCCTAGGTCATGTTTTTAGCGATGAGGAGTTATTGCGTCTTGCGCTAACGCATCGGTCTAAAAGCGCCAAGAATTACGAGCGCTTAGAATTTTTGGGCGACAGTATTCTTGGCTTTGTGATTGCCGAGTGGTTGTTTAATGAATTCGATGAACTAAGTGAAGGCAAATTGAGCCGCATGCGGTCCAGTTTGGTGCGACGCGAAACCCTAGCCAGCGTAGCGCGGACACTACAAATTGGTGACGCACTAATATTGGGTGAAGGCGAATTAAAAAGCGGAGGATTTGACCGCGACTCAATATTGGCAGATGCCGTTGAGAGTATTATCGGCGCAATCTATTTAGACGCTGGATTCTTAGCTGCAGAGAAGTTTATCCATACGCACTTCAAGTCCCTGATGCACCAGACTACCGAGTTGAAATCGCTTAAAGACCCTAAGAGTCGATTGCAGGAGCTGATGCAAAAAATGGGCTATCGATTACCCAGCTATCAGATTATTGATACTCAAGGGCAGCACCACAATCAATTGTTTACGGTTGAGTGCCGCCTAGACGAATTACCCTACACTGCCAAGGCGACGGCGAAATCAAGACGCCAGGCCGAGCAGATGACAGCCGAAGAAATTCTGAATACGCATTTTGCAAAACAATGAGTTAAGGGCACAACAGCCCGTAGCTAGCCAGTCGCTAAACAGGGTTTAGCGCAAAACTGATACAAGGAAAAAGTATGTCAACTCAAGAGCTGAACAAAGATGCGTTCAAGTTTGGTTTCGTGACCATCGTTGGTAAACCAAATGTTGGTAAGTCCACTTTGATGAATCACATCATCGGGCAAAAAATAAGCATTACCTCGCACCGTCCACAAACGACTCGCCATCGCATTTTAGGAATTCATACCGATTCAGAAAAGCAAATTGTGTTTGTGGATACGCCTGGAATTCATTCGGTGAGTAAGAAAGCCAACCGAAGAACCATGAACAAGGTGATCAATAAGACAGCCGTCAGCAGTATCGATGGCGTCGATGTGGTTTGCTTTATGATCGCAGCCAATGGCTGGGGCGAAGCGGATGAGCACGCGTTGAATGCCTTGAAAATGGCGGTTAAGGGTAAGTCGGTGCCTGTCTTGTTACTGATTAATAAAATCGACAAGCTCGACTCGATCAATAGCTTACTGCCTCTGATTGCTGAGAGTAGCCAGCGTTTTGACTTTTCTGAAATCGTACCGGTGTCGGCGCTTGGACAGCGAAAAGATGATGGCGTAGATCACTTGGTCGAAGTTATCACCCAATATCTGCCCACCGATATGGCAGGCTTTGATGAGGATCAAATTACCGACCGTAGCTTTAGGTTTCTCGTGTCTGAGCTTGTCCGCGAGCAAATCTGTCGCCGCTTAGGTGATGAATTGCCTTACGCGACGGCCGTACAAATTACTCAATTTGAGAAACGCGGTGAGGTGCAGCACATCAACGCCGATATTTGGGTGGATCGTAAATCACATAAAGCAATCGTGATTGGTAAAGGCGGGGAGTCGCTTAAGACAATTGGCACTGCGGCACGTAAAAATTGTGAAGAGCTGCTCGAAAGCAAAGTCTTCTTGGAGCTGTTTGTAAAGGTTCGTTCCGGGTGGGCTGACAGCAATAGTGATCTGAACCAACTGGGTTACGATGAAGATTTAGGCTAGGTTCATGCGTGTCATAGGTCAGCCTTGTTATGTGTTGCTGAATCGCCCGTATAGCGAGAGCAGTTGGATAGTTGATGTCTACAGTCGAACCTTTGGGCGGCAAGCTCTGTTAGCTAAAGGCGCTCGACGATTGAAATCCAAGCAGCGCGGTATGTTGCTGCCGTTTCAACCAGTGTTACTGGCGTGGACGGGCAAAGGCGAGGTACCAACACTAACCAATGCTGAACTCGATTTCGAGCGTTTTACAGGCTGGGATCATGAACTCAGTGGCCGAGCTAAGATTTGTGGCTTTTATTGCAATGAGCTATTGGCGGCGTTGATGCAGCGTGGGGACCCAAGCCCTAAGCTGTTCGATGCTTATCATCAAACGATCGTTCGCTTGCTGCATCATTCGCCGAGTAGAGTGTCCGCCGGTGCTGTTACGCCACCAGCCGAGCACACTTCTAGTGATGAGAGTCCAGAGCTTGCCTCAGATTTATTCAAAATATTGCGCAATTTTGAGCTACGCTTGATCGCTGAGAGTGGCTATAGTGTTAGCTTGACGCATGAGGCAAATAGCC
>CAZOIG010000119.1:0-6877 GCA_964579235.1 uncultured Gammaproteobacteria bacterium | reverse complement strand
ACAAAGGAAGTCGTAGAAAAGTCAACAGTGGCTTGTTGCGGTGACTTCGCAAAAATGGGGTGATCGAAATCAATTGAGAACGACACTTTGAAGCCTTCGAAAGGTTCAAATTTTGCCCATTTGTCCCCTTCTTCAATAGAGACGGGCTTTATGATTCGAATGAATTTTTTCGGGGCGTCTTGTTCAACTACGCCAGCAGATTGAACGAGGAATACGAAAGGCGCTGCGCTGCCGTCCATGATCGGAACTTCGGGGCAGGTCAATTCAATGTAGATATTGTCGATGCCTAGACCTGCAAGCGCCGACATCAGGTGTTCAACCGTGGAAACCGAAACGTCGCCTTCTTTCAACGCGGTGGACAATCGAGTATCGCCCACACGATCAGGCGTTGCAGACAGTTCGACCACAGGGTCTAAGTCCACACGACGAAAAACAATACCGGTATTAATCGGCGCAGGTCTTAACGTTAGGTAAACTTTCTCACCCGTGTGCAGTCCCACACCGGTAGCTCGGATAACGTTCTTAAGTGTTCGTTGATGTATCATCGGTTACAAGTTCCGTATTAAGAGGTCGCGCGTACGCGATCCCTCCAGATTGGTTGCTTAGTCCCAGTGACCATCGCCTCAAGCGATGACTATATTGGTCAAAACAACGTACTTACACCCTTCTTTTTTCTTCTTTATACCAGCTCTTAGGCTGGTTTGGTCTACTGCTGCTGTGCTTCCATCAAGCGGCTCAGGCATTACCTGAACATTTCTTATTAGTGAGAGACTTGCGGACCCAAGGCAATTAGGTCGCGAGACTAACACGTTAGCGCCGATTTTGATACAGGCGCGGATGCTAGAGCACGCTTGTCGATACGAAGTGTAACCGCACGATGCAAGCTGAAAAAGCCATACCGATCGCCCTATTTGCCAGCCATTTGCTTAACTAAACCAGCCATCAATAAGCCTAAAGGGCCTCAGTAACTGGACATAATGTCTTGTCTGTAGGGCGGATGCTACACGAAACGGGAGTGATTGTGTAGCATCGGCAGTCTCACAGCGTCCGCTAAAAACAAGAGTTGTTCTCTTATTTCTTGCGTCAGACCAATGTATTGCGAGCATGTGTCTTTCTGGCAATCGGCTTATTTTTAGACCGGCTAACAGTGTTAGTCGTTTTTGGTCTCTAGTCTTACCTCCATTTTTGGTTTTAGCAAAGTCTTTCTAAAACCATTTGCTAACAACTATTGCGGTTCTAGGCGTTTTAAATTTGGCAAACTAAGGTGCTTTCCGAGAGGCGCAAATAATGACGCAGGTATCTCGAAAGCGCACTGCGTATTTGTTCGCCTAAACCAAGCACTCTTGTTTGCTTAACCTACTATTCAACCTAGTCAGCTTGATTACGTAAAAACGTTGGAACGTCTAAACGACTATTTCCGTCTGAATCGTACATTGGCAAGTTTTCTAGCTCAGACGTTCGGCGTGACTTAATTAGCCCAGGTTCCGCATGCTCAAGCTCCTCTACTGGCAGCGACTCATAAGAACTACCCACTGCGCGAGCAATCGGCTCCACCACCGTGTATGGCTTTGCCGCTTGAGCATTGGCTTGCTCGATGCCTGTAGCGACCATCGTAACGCGAAGATTGTCTTTCATCTCTGCATCAATCGACGTACCGATAACCACTGTTGCATCATCCGACGCCATGTCACGAATCATCATACCCACTTCGCCAAACTCACCAATGCTGAGATCAGGACCAGCGGTTACGTTCACCAAGATTCCCTTAGCACCTCGAATGCTGGTGTCTTCCAATAGTGGGCTACTCAATGCGTTGCGAGCCGCCTCGCTAGCGCGTGTTGCGCCAGAAGCCGATGCAGAACCCATCATCGCTTGACCCATTTCAGACATAACCGTTTTAACATCTGCGAAATCCACGTTGATCAAGCCTGGGCTGGTGATCAACTCTGAAATACCCTGTACCGCATTACGTAGTACATTGTTGGCCATCGCGAACGCGTCTTGTAGTGACGCTTCCTTGCCCATTACTTCCAACAGTTTTTCGTTGGGAATAGTGATCAGAGAATCCACCGAATTTTTAAGTAGCTTCAAACCTTGGTCAGCCAATTTGTCGCGACGCGCGCCTTCAAACTTAAAGGGGCGTGTAACCACCGCCACGGTCAATGCGCCCAGATCACGAGCGATCTCAGCAATAACTGGCGCCGCGCCGGTACCTGTACCACCGCCCATTCCGGCGGTAATAAAAACCATATCCGCACCGCGTAGACTTTCTGCGATTCGCTCGCGGTCCTCGATTGCTGCCTGACGGCCGATATCTGGGTCAGCACCAGCGCCCAGGCCTTTAGTAAGATTCGTACCAAGTTGCAAAATAGAGCCGCAATCTGAAGTCTGCAGCGCCTGCACGTCGGTATTGGCATTGATAAACTCAACACCTTCTATGGTTGATTGCTGCATGTAGTTGACAGCATTACCGCCACCGCCACCTACACCGACAACCTTGATGACCGCTTGTTGGTCAACTGTGTCTAATAGTTCAAACATGTTTATTTCTCCCGTTATTTAAAAGTTACCTTGGAACCAATGCTTTATGTGTTGCCATACAGCACCGACCCGAGATTCTGTTGACCCACTGCTGCGCGAACTGCTTTCGTATTCATGCCCGAATTGGACAAGTCCGACACCAGTGGAGTAAATTGGATTTTTGACGACCTCACTGAGGCCGCCGAGGTATTTAGGTGTGCCGAGTCGAACAGGCAGATGGAATATTTCTTCTGCTAGCTCGATCATTCCCTGAATTTTTGAACTGCCGCCCGTGAGCACAACACCAGAGCGAATCAAGTGCTCGAAACCGTTGCGTCGCAGATCTGCCTTGATTAACTCAAATAGCTCCTCGATTCGCGGCTCAATCACATCAGCCAAAGTCTGTTTAGACAGTTTGCGAGGCGGTCTGTCGCCCACTGTTTTAACCTCGATGCTCTCATCCGACGGTGCGAGTTGACGCAAAGCGCAGCCGTAACGTTTTTTAAGATCTTCGGCCGAGGCAGTCGGTGTACGCAAGGCAATGGCTATGTCGTTGGTGATTTGATCGCCCGCAACAGGTATTACCGCGGTGTGACGCACGGCTCCCTCTGAGTAGATTGCGATATCGGTCGTGCCCCCACCGATATCAACAAGGCACACACCAAGCTCTTTTTCATCGGCGGTGAGCACAGACTCGCACGAAGCAAGTTGCTCTAGAATGACGTCATCAACTTCTAGGCCACAACGGCGAATACACTTTTCGATATTTTTCTCAGCGCTAACTGAAGCCGTCACCATATGTAAATTAGCTTCTAAACGAATACCGTTCATGCCAATTGGGTGACGAATACCTTCTTGGCCATCAATAATGAACTCTTGCGGCAAGACATGCAGAATTGACTGGTCGTTAGGAATAGCAACGGCTTTGGCGGATTCGATCACCCGCTCAACGTCGTTCTCATCCACTTCGCCGTCACGCACAGCAACTACGCCATGCGAGTTAAAACTATTGATGTGCGCGCCAGCGATGCCAGCGTACACCGAATAAATTTGGCATCCAGCCATCAGTTCGGCTTCTTCGACCGCGCGTTGTATGGCGTGAACGGTTTCTTCGATGTTAGCGACCACGCCCTTGCGCATGCCTGTCGCTGGGTGATGACCGTAGCCAATGATTTCAACTTCATTGTCTTCATTGACTTCACCAACAATCGCTAACACCTTAGAGGTGCCGATATCCAAGCCAACTATTAGTTTATTTTCGTCTTTTTTACTCATGGTCTTATTCCATTAAGTTGACGTAGCAACGTTGAAACGTATTAAACGGTCAATCACTGAAAGCTCGAAAGAGCGTTTAACGTTGACCTCAGCCCATTCGATCCAATGATCTTTCAGCAGCGCTTTCGCGCCAGTGTCATCCTGCGACGCATCAGTCTTAGTCTTAACTGCAATCCCGTCTGGATAACGTGCGTCGGCGCGAACCAGGCGCTCTTGACTGAACCTAAAACGTCGATCAAATAATTGTTCAAAGCGAGACAAACGCTCTTCTATTTCCTTATCGCCTAACAGCACAGTGAACTCGTTTGAATCGCTAGGTCGTGCTTCGACATAACGCAGTCTTAAACTCCATGCACCGGTACGCGAGAGGGTCACTTCACTCAAACTTAAGTTGAACTGCTCGAGTCGTTTTGACCAAAGCAAAGCTTTAACCATCATGTCTCTAGCTTGATCTGCCTCACCATTTAGCTTGATGACTGGCTTCTGGGTGGAGTACTCAGGCAAATCAACAACCTGCCCTCGAATGTTCACCCAAGCGCTATCGTTCATGCGCATCACGGGTTTGTGCTCCACAACAGAAATCACCAGAGTGCTGGGCCATTCGCGTCTCACATCCGCAGAATCAACCCAGCGCATCGCTTCGACATGCCGTTGCAGCTCGACCAAATTGACCGAGAAGAAGTTGCCTTCTTTGTGTTTCATTACCGTCGCTTCTACGGCTTGTGGCTGAAGGTTCACGAAGCGACCTTTAACTTTCAGCTCCTTGATCACAAAGGCGTCGGGGCGCATCAGCTGATCCGCCGTTAAAAGCGCGATGGCTGCGCCAGATAACAACAAGGCGAGCAACAGCAAACCAACACGCATCGCCTTAGCGGTGCGCACAGTTTGTGCCGCTTGATCTTGTTTGGCGAGTGCGCGCTTAGCCATGCTTTTCTGCCTCGCTAATCGTTGTTCTGTTTTGATCGTACGACGCCAGCGTTAATGAGAGTATCTCGACACACAACTTAGAAAACTCCAGTCCAACTTGCGCTGCGGCCATCGGCACTAAACTGTGATCTGTCATGCCTGGTACGGTATTTACCTCTAGTAAAAGTGGCTTGGAATCCGCATCGAGCATCAAATCGACTCGGCCCCAAGCCGAGCAGCCCACCGCGTTGAACGCTTGTAGCGCAAGCGCTTGAATATCGTCGCTCAACTGTTTAGGAAGTTCAGCTGGGCATTGATATTGAGTGTCATTTGATTCGTATTTGGCTTCATAGTCGTAGAACTCATTACCCGTCGACATGCGAATAATCGGCAATGCTTGACCATTTAAAATCGCGACGGTTAACTCGTCACCTGGAATAAACTGCTCAACCAATACGTCGTCTCCAAACGCTTGAGTGCTTTGCCAAACACTCTCGAGCTTAGACACCTCGCTCACCTTACCGACACCGACACTGGAACCTTCTCGCGCCGGCTTCATAAACAGAGGTAAACCAAGTTCGTTGGCAACGCTGAGCAATGTGGACGGGTCTTTCACCACCTGAAACTTTGCCGTGGGCAAGCCGATTGCTTGCCATACTTGCTTGCTGCGTACTTTATCCATGGCGAGGGCACAACCTAGAACATCGCTACCCGTATAGGGTATTTGCAACGAGTCCAACAGGCCTTGTACCGCGCCGTCTTCACCCCAGCGACCGTGCAATACGATGAATGCTCGATCGTAACTGCTGTCCAAGGCTGAGATAGTGTCGGGTGTAAAGTCGATACCATGGGCATCCACGCCCTCGGCCTGTAGCCCAGCTAAAACAGCTTTGCCACTTTTGAGCGACACTGCACGCTCGGCGGACACGCCGCCCATGAGCACAGCGACTTTGCCAAACGATGCAACATCATGCTTCAGCCACTTGGAACTGGCGCTCATGCTCCACCTCCATCTTGCGTACCGTGGGCTTCATACACTTCACGAGCGGCCTTGCTGATACTGCCTGCACCCATGCATAAGACGATGTCGCCATCTAAAACATAAGGCTCAAGCACTTGCGCTAGTTCGTTCACCTCTGCCAAATAGATTGGCTGGGTTGCGCCTCGAACGCGGATCGCTTGGCTTAATGCTTTACCCGATGCACCCGCAATCGGCTCTTCACCGGCGGGGTATACTTCGCAAATCACTAGAGCCTGTTGATCGGCAAGCGCCTGTACAAAGTCTTCAAACAAGTCAGACGTGCGGCTATAACGATGTGGTTGAAACACTGCTACGATGCGCTTGTCTGGCCAACTGCCGCGCGCCGCATCTAGAGTGGCTGCCAGTTCTACTGGGTGATGGGCGTAATCATCAACAATGGTGACGGTTTTATCGTTGAACGACGCCTTACCCAAAATTTGGAAACGTCTGCCAATACCTTCAAAACCCGACAAGCCCTCAACAATGGCCTTATCGTCTACACCCAAATGAGTTGCGATAGCGATGGCCGCCAAGGCGTTTTGCACATTGTGCTTACCCGGCAAGGCCAAATCGATCTCTAGGTTTGTCTCGTGATTTGGTCGACGCACCTTAAACTGCATACGCGTATTGCTCTGTGTGAGCTCGTAACCGTGAATCTCAGCATCGTCGCGCAAGCCATAAGTCAGTACAGGTTTATGTACCTCATCCAATACCGAGCGGACATTTTCGTCGTCTAGGCAAAGTACCGCCAGCCCATAAAAAGGCAGATTTTGTAAAAACGCCACAAAGGTCTTTTTAAGCGTGGCCAAGTCACCTTCGTAGGTAACCATATGGTCTTCGTCAATATTGGTGACGATTGCCATTTCAGGCTTTAGATTAAGAAACGACGCATCACTCTCGTCAGCCTCGGCAACCAAATACTCGCCACGACCCAGCTTAGCGTTTACGCCAGCACTATTAATCAGGCCGCCAACCACAAAAGTTGGGTCCATGCCAGCACTCACTAAAATCGCAGAAACCAAACTGGTGGTGGTTGTTTTACCGTGAGTGCCTGCAACCGCAATACCCTGCTGAAATCGCATCAACTCACCGAGCATCTCAGCTCGCGGGATAACCGGAATACGTGCATCTAAGGCACCCGCCACTTCAGGGTTA
>CAZOIG010000118.1:0-3153 GCA_964579235.1 uncultured Gammaproteobacteria bacterium | reverse complement strand
GAAAGTCGACTTGATTCACTTTTTTGGGGCTAGGGTCACAATGGTTATCAGAGTAAACAGGCTTGCTTAAGGTGGACTATAAGGTGGACTTAAAGATAGGTTTTGAGTTGGACTTTGAAGTGGACTTTAAGTTGATCAGAGCCTGAGTTAGTCGCTACTCAAACGCTAGCGTAAATGGTATTTTAAACCTAACAGAACAATAAACCTATGTGGACCCTACCGTATGAGTAACAATTTGCTCACGCAACGCCGTTTTCTACCTTACTTTGCGACACAGTTCTTAGGCGCGTTTAACGACAATATTTATAAAAGCGCACTGATGATCATGATTACATATCGTTTGATCAGTGAGAATCAGGGGGTGCTGGTAAATGTTGCGGCCGTGTTGTTTATTTTGCCATTTTTTATGTTCGGCGGCTTGGCTGGTCAGCTGGCAGATAAATACGAGAAAGCCTGGCTGATCCAAAATATTAAGTTGGCTGAAATTGTGATCATGTTTTTGGGGTGTCTGGCTATCTTGTTTGGGTCGATACCAATGATGTTGCTTATCTTATTTTTGATGGGCACGCAGTCGGCTTTTTTCGGCCCGATTAAGTACAGCATCTTGCCGCAACACATTGAGCGCGAACGTATTCTTCAGGCCAATAGTTACGTCGAAGCGGCCACCTTTATTTCTATTTTGTTGGGCACAGTATTGGGTGGTTTTCTTGCAGGTGATGCCGCTAACGAGCCGGTCTTAATGTTTACCGTAATCGCTGTGGCTATCCTAGGTTGGTTGGTTAGCACGCAAATTCCTAGCGCTCGGGTAGCGGCGCCTGATTTAGATATTTCGTACCGCTTTTGGAGTAGTACGCGAGACGTGTTGAAGATCGCCTATCGAGACCGCATGGTGTTTTTGTCAGTACTCGCGATCTCGTGGTTCTGGTTTTTGGGCTCGGTCATTCTTTCGCAGTTTCCGGCTTTCGCCCAAGATGTTCTACGTGGTGATGATCAAGTTGCTACTTTGTTGCTCGCGACGTTTTCGGTGGGTATTGGTTTGGGGTCGCTATTGTGTGCTTTGCTGTCTGCAGGGCGCGTAGAAATTGGCCTAATGCCCATAGGCGCCATTGGTATGACGGTGTTTACGTGGATGCTTGGCGGGACTGAGTTACCGCCGTCTGATGAGCTGCGCACCCTAAGTGAGTTAGCGGCGACGCCTGGCATTGTGAGCGTTGTCTTGACCATGGTTATGATTGCCATCAGTGCGGGTTTATTTATTGTACCGCTTTACGCTTTTGTACAAATTCGTACAGATGAAGCAGACCGCTCGCGCGTGATAGCCGCCAATAATATTATCAATGCAGCGTTTATGGTGGCGGCAGGCATCATGGCGATGGTCATGTTGCTCTCTGGTTATGACGTATTGGACATATTCAAAGTCACGGCAATCCTGACGGCCGTCGTCACGCTTTACATTATGTGGGTGGTGCCTGAGTTTGTAATGCGTTTGATCGCTTGGGTTTTGGTGCATAGCGTCTATCGAGTTGAAAAAGTTGATCTACACCATGTGCCCGAAGAAGGCGGCGCGTTAATCGTTTGTAACCACGTAAGCTATGTCGACCCGGTAATCTTGCACGCCTTATTACCTCGTCCTGCTCGTTACATAATGTATGCGCCAATCTACCGACTACCGGTTATTAATTGGGTGTTTCGAGGGATGAAGTCGATTCCTATTGATACCAAACGAGCCGACGAAGTAGTGTTCACCAATGCGTTCAATGAGATTGCCGAGTGTTTAGAGAAAGGTCGTTTGGTGGTGTTGTTTCCCGAAGGCGGAATTACGCGAGACGGCGAGATCGCTAAGTTTCAACCAGGTATTGATCAAATTCTTAAACGCACGCCAGTGCCTGTGATTCCGCTGGCTTTAAGGGGCGTATGGGGTAGTTGGTTTTCAAGACACAAAGGTAGCGCCATGCAAGGCTTACCGACTGCGTTTATGAAACGCATCACCGTGATCAGCGGTGAGCCTGTACCACCCGAAGCAGCTAATCGCTTGAGCATGTTCGATAAAGTGACCGCTTTGCGAGGAAGTCATCGATGAGTCAGAGCCGTTGCTCATGGTGCGAGGGCGATGCTTTATATGAGCATTACCATGACACAGAATGGGGCGTGCCAGAGTATGACGACCTAAAGTTATTTGAAATGCTGAACTTAGAGGGAGCTCAGGCGGGCTTGAGTTGGATCACAGTGCTGCGCAAACGCGAGCACTATCGCAAAGTATTTGATGGTTTTGATCCAAGCAAGATTGCCGTCTATGACCAAAACAAGCGCGATGCTCTATTGAGTGATGCGGGCATTATTCGCAACAAGCTAAAAGTAAATGCTTTTATTGTGAATGCTCAACTTTACTTAGAGATGATGCAGCAAGCCAAGCTTTCAGGCGAACCAACCTTCAGCGAGTTCTTGTGGAGCTTTGTGGATGGCAAGCCAATTGTTAGCTCGCCTAAAACTCTCGCAGATGTGCCGGCCAATACGCCTGCTTCTGATGCCATGAGCAAGGCCCTTAAGTAAAGAGGCTTTAAGTTTGTCGGGTCAACAATTTGCTACGCATTTATGCAGGCGAGTGGCATGGTGAATGATCATACCCAAGCTTGTTTCCGTTGGGAGGTGTCACAACAATGAACGAAGCACAGACCTTAAGCCAAGGCGAGCTCGATCTTGCTAAGATGCTTAAAACCCTCCAGCTTGACCTTGATTCACAGACCTACGTATTCTGCTCGATAAGTAGTTCGCACGGACTCTATGTTGACTTGCTGAGCCGCGCCATTGCAATGTTTGAAGAGGAGGAGGGCACTACCTTGATCGTCGCGAGCGACTCATTACCAGCTGAGCCGGGCGCCATTGCAGTCAGTGGCGAGTTTTCGCGTTTAACTTTAAAAGTGCACTCAAGTCTAAATGCAGTTGGTTTAACCGCAGCAGTGGCGGGGGCTTTAACCGAGCATGGCATTAGCGCCAATGTGGTTGCCGCTTACTTTCATGATCACATCTTCGTGCCTAAAGAAAGAGCGGCTCAAGCCTATGAGGTGTTAAGCGTGTTTTCCGAAAGCTAATAGACGCCAGTCGTATCACCCATACAGGGTATTGTCGTGGCTCTATTCAATCGCTAACATAGTG
>CAZOIG010000117.1:0-4657 GCA_964579235.1 uncultured Gammaproteobacteria bacterium | reverse complement strand
GCTGAAGGCTTCTTGGTGCTGCCAACATTCGATTATAAAAACAGTGGCGTGGTACGAGTGGCACGTTTAATGGGGCCCGCTGTATTCAGCGTATCGGTGGCGCAGATTAACCTCTTGGTGAACACTTTTCTGGCTTCCTTTTTAGTAACCGGCAGTGTGACATGGTTGTACTATTCAGACCGTTTAATGGAGTTCCCGGTAGGCGTATTTGGTATTGCACTCGCTACCGTTGTTTTACCAAATTTGTCCAAAGAGCACGCCAAGGGCAGCGCACAGAGTTTTAGCGACATGTTGGACTGGGCTTTGCGATGGGTCGTGGTAATCGCTGTGCCAGCCACCTTTGCGTTGATGCTACTGGCAGTGCCTTTACTGGCAACGCTCTTTAACTACAATCAATTCACCGAGCGAGATGTATTGGAGTCCGCTACCGCCTTGCAGGCATTCTCTGCTGGTATCTGTGGGTTTATCTTCGTTAAAGTACTGGCACCAGGTTTTTTTGCTAGACAAGACACTAAAACGCCAATGAAAGTTGCGGCGGTGTCGGTGTTAGTGAACATCGTAATGAGTATCGTGCTTGTGGGTCCAATGGCTCATACTGGTTTAGCTCTGGCTATTTCAATAGCAGCGTGGGTGAATACATTGTTGCTCGCGTTCATGTTGCTCCGCACTCGGGTGTTTATGCCCAAACCTGGGTGGCTGTGGTTCTTGCTGCGCGTGGCCTTGGCGGTTGCGGCAATGAGCGCCGTGCTTTGGTATGGCAGCGCCTCTGATCAAGTCTGGTTCGAGCGTAGCTTAGGTGAACGACTCTGGAGTGTGACTTGGCTTATCGGTGTCGCGGTATTGGCGTATTTTGCGGTTTTATACATTCTGGGATTGCGGCCACATGCGCTATTACTTAAACCGTCGGTGAGCGATTCGACAAAAAGCTAGCCACGAATGGTATACCGTTACTGAGAAAGTGATCTTCAATATGCGCAACTACCTAACAGCGATAAGAAAAAAATCTTAACAGCGATAAGAAAAAAATTTTGACGACTCCAATCCGAGACATCGGGCCTAGTGCCAAACTGTTTAGCCTTGATGAGGCCAAGGATTTGCTTGATTTGGTTAAGCGCATTACTGAGCGCCATCAGCAGGAGCTTGTTCCGATCCGTTATGTTCTGGATAGGATGCTGTCCAACGATCCACGACGTCCTGCGATAGAGAGTGATTTCGAAGCCGTTGTGGCGCGTTGGAAAAACAAAATGGAACAGTTGGGTTTGTCGACGCACAGCCTATGGGTGGTAGAGTTCGATGTAGGCGACGGATATCTATGCTGGCGCTATCCTGAGTTGAGTATTAACCACTTTAGAGGCTATGATGCGCCACTCTCAGCCCGCCGCCGACTGGCTTTACATATTGAAGAATGTGATCCAGATTGGGCACTATAACTGTTTGAATATTTACGCTGAGTTAGTCGTTATTAGCAAGAATTGCTCTACGAACTCGCTTAGACACGAGCGCATTGAACAGCCTCAAGCCTCACCAACATACTTTACTCATTATTCGCAAAGCAGATGTCGTTGATTCAAGGTATCAAAAACTTAAAAGCCTCACATAGACCTTCGGTCGTGTCGATTGGCAATTTTGATGGCGTCCACCGCGGTCATCAGCACATAGTAAAGACCTTACTTGAGCGGGCAGAGGCGTTTCGACTGCCGTCAACCGTCGTCACCTTCGAGCCGCTAGCCAAAGAATTTTTTGCGCCAGGCTCAATTGCCCGTTTGACCACTTTGACAGAAAAGTCAGAACTTTTGCATGCACTGGGCGTTGATCAGGTTTTGAGTGTTGAGTTTAATCAAGAGCTGGCAGGTTTTAGCCCCGAGCGCTTTGTTAAAGAAATACTGGTCGATGGGCTCGGCACACGCTTTCTCAGCGTCGGTGACGATTTTCGTTTTGGGCACAAGCGCGCGGGCGACTTTAACACCCTGCTTGACGCGGGCGAGCGTTACGGCTTTTCGGTTCAAAAACATCAAACCATATTGCATAACGGCGAGCGCATTAGCAGTGGGCGGATCCGTCTAGCGCTTGAAAATGACGATCTGGACAGCGCCGCGACCTTGCTTGGTAGACCCTATTTTATGAGTGGCGTAGTGAGCGTTGGTCAAAAGTTGGGTAGAACACTGGATTTCCCCACGGCCAACATCGTATTGGGTGAGCGCCGAGTGCCTGTGAATGGGGTCTATGCAGTACGGTTGAAATGGCAAGGTCAGCCTTATGCAGGCGTAGCGAACGTTGGCGTTCGACCAACCGTTGACGGTAAAGAGCAGCGCCTAGAAGTGCATGTGTTTGACTTTGCAGATGACTTGTATGGCTCGTCGCTACAGGTTGAGTTTGTCTCTAAGATTAGAGCCGAACACAAATTTGACTCATTGGATGCGTTAAAAGCCCAAATTCAAGCCGACGCCCAGCGCGCGCGCGAAATACTATTGTAAGTTAGGCTGATCGGTCGACCTAAATAAGGCCTAAAGAATCAAGCATATGGAGCTATTATCATTGGCTCTAGAGCCCAACTCGAATACACTTACGCGCTGACATTATTGGATTAAAGTGCATGTTTTTTGCGTTGTGAATGCGCAACGATTCATGCCAATTGATTGAGACTAAACCTTCTCTGCAAGGGTAGAAAAACGATGAGCAAGGAAAAACCGGGTAGCCAGTATAAAGACACCATAAATTTGCCGCAGACCCAGTTTGCGATGAAGGCAGGGCTGGTCCAAAAAGAACCTAAAATCCTAGAGAAATGGGCGTCTTTAGATACCTATCATGCGCTACTTGAGCAACGCGCCGACGCGCCGAGCTTTACGCTCCACGATGGCCCTCCCTACGCCAATGGCAATATTCACACTGGCCATGCAATGCAAAAAATCCTTAAGGATATCGTTGTTAAGTCCAAGAATTTAGCCGGCTTTAGATCGCCTTTCGTGCCCGGTTGGGATTGCCACGGTTTACCCATCGAGATTCAGGTTGAGAAGAAGCATGGTAAAGCTGGCCAGAAAATCGATAAGAAAACGTTTCGGCAAAAGTGTCGAGAATACGCGGCGCGGCAAGTTGACCTACAAAAGCAAGACTTTATTCGTTTAGGCATACAAGGTGATTGGGAAAACCCCTACCTGACTATGGACTTCAAGACCGAAGCCGACACCGTACGTAGTTTAGCCAAAATTGTTGAATCTGGTCATTTGTATCATGGCCTGATGCCCGTTTATTGGTGCCCAGCCTGTGCTTCAGCATTGGCCGAGGCCGAAGTTGAGTATCAAGATAAAGTTTCACCGGCGATCGACGTTAAATTTGAGGTTGTGGACGTTGACGATTTTGCGCAAAGACTGGGTTTAGAAGCCAGCGTATTGCGTTCGCCAGCCTTGGTAATCTGGACAACCACGCCATGGACCTTACCCGCCAATGAGGCGGTGTCGCTTAACGAAGAACTAGAGTACGTTTTAGTTAATGCTGGCGATCAACAGTTGGTGTTGGCCCAAGACCTCGCGGAGGTGGCACTGGAACGTTATGGGCTGGGTGAGCAGGTTGAGACAGTGGCAAGCTTCACCGGCAAAGCTTTAGAGCTATTACAACTTAAACACCCTTTTTACGACAAACAAGTGCCCGTGATTTTGGGTGATCATGTCACCACCGACGCCGGTACGGGTGCGGTGCATACAGCGCCAGCGCATGGCGCGGAAGACTTTGCCGTAGGTCGTATCTATGACTTACCGGTTAATAATCCTGTGGGTGCAAACGGCACTTACTTGGAGTCGACCGAATTGTTTGCTGGGCAGTTTGTATTTAAAGCCAATGCTGAGGTGGTGAAAGAGCTTGAATCACGCCAAATGCTGCTCAAGCAAGAAGATTACGAACACAGCTACCCACATTGCTGGCGTCACAAAACACCAATGATCTATCGAGCGACTGCACAGTGGTTTATCGGCATGGATCGCAAACCTGGCAAAGAGGGTTTGCGCGCGCAGGCACTCGAAGCGATTAAGTCTGTGGATTGGGAGCCAGACTGGGGCGAAGCTCGCATCAACACCATGGTCGAGAATCGCCCTGACTGGTGTATTTCTCGACAAAGGAACTGGGGTGTTCCGATAGCAGTATTTTTGAATAAAGAGAGCGGCGAGCTTCATCCAGATACACCAGCTTTGATGGAACAAGTTGCAACGCTGATCGAGTCTCAGGGTATTCAGGCTTGGTATGACATTGAGCCGCAGGAGTTATTGGGTGATGAGGCTGATCAGTACGACAAAGTAGTCGATACCCTAGACGTCTGGTTTGATTCTGGTGTAACCCACAATAGCGTGGTGAAAGCTCGTGAAGAATTAGACTTCCCTGCTGATCTTTACCTTGAGGGCTCCGACCAGCATCGAGGGTGGTTTCAGAGTAGTTTGCTGTCTAGCGTCGCGATGAATGATGGGCAAGCGCCCTATAAAACGGTACTGACGCATGGCTTCGTAGTGGATAAAGATGGGCGCAAAATGTCTAAGTCTTTAGGCAATGTGATTGCACCACAGGAAGTGATCAACTCTTTGGGCGCTGATATTTTGCGACTCTGGGTCGCAGGTACTGATTACAAAGCTGAAGTTACGCTCTCGCAAGAAGTATTGCAGCGCACCAGTGACAC
>CAZOIG010000116.1:0-2349 GCA_964579235.1 uncultured Gammaproteobacteria bacterium | reverse complement strand
CACGCCAAGGGCATCGGTGATTCACACGAGCAATACGATGTATTTAAAGTCGGAGTGCACGAGGGGCAATACCTTTCTGAAGATTATTGGGCCTGTAAGACGCTGAGAGAGCTTGGCTTTGATATCTATGTGGATTTGAGTATTAAAACCCGCCATAGCGGTATGCGAAGCTTCTAGCTCGTGATTAAGAACACATCCATGCGCCAAATGTCCTTTTGGCCTGCCTTAGCCAAAATAGGTCGAGCGACTCGCCTCGCCTTTGGCCTCGCCTTAATAAGCGCACTCAGCGGTTGTGAGAAAAGCCCACAAGAACAAGACTTCCAAATCACTCTACGGTTGAGTCATGTATTCAACGTCAACGAGGAACTGTCCAAGTCAATTGAACGAGTCGCCGAGCGAATCAATCAAAAAACCAATGGCGCGGTTCGAGTACTCACTTACCCTGGCGGTCAAATCGCTGCGTACAAAGATGGCGTAGAGATGGTTGCGCGCGGCGCTTACTTTATCTCAGTTGAAGACCCCTCTTACATTGGCGACTACGTGCCCGAATTCACCGCCCTCGTCGGCCCGATGCTGTACAACAATTTCGACGAATATCGTGCCCTTATCCGTACCCCCATGGTCCAAGGATGGGTAGATCGACTCGAAACTAAGGGCATTAAAGTGCTTTCGCTGGAGTACATTTTCGGTTTTCGTAATTTGATCACTGACAAAGTGATCACCACGCCAGAAGATCTAAACGGCGTAAAACTTCGCACACCCGGCAGTAATTTATTCATTGAAACGCTGAATGCGATGGGGGCCAGCGCCACGCCGCTGCCATGGGGGGAAACCTTTAGCGCCTTGCAGCAAGGGGTTGTCGACGGCCTAGAGGGTTCAGAATTTACTAATCTGGGCACTAAAGTGTATGAAACTGGCAAGAAGAACGTAGCCTTTACTAATCACTTTTTGGGCACTTGTGGCGTATATATCTCAAGCGATGTCTGGGCAAAAATTCCTAAAGAGCATCAAGACATCATTCAATATGAGCTTGATTATGAAGCCGAACAGATGATTCAAAACCTCAAGCAAAGCCATGCGCAAGTTATCAAAGACCTCGAGGCTCAGGGTGTACAGTTCAATCAGATCGACCGAGCCGCGTTTCAAGCGCGCACAGTAAGCCTTTTCGATGGCGAGTTACCCGGCGTAACCGTTGAGATGTATAAGCAGATTCAGGCTGAACTCATAAAAATTAGAGAGGCATCCGAATAATGTCGCGAGATTTTCGCCGCTACCTGAATCTATTTTTTCGCAACTTTGAAGAAATTGTCTGCAGTGGTTTCCTCATTGTCATGATCAGCCTCGTAATCCTGAATGTATTTCTGCGATACATTTTTAGTTACTCGATTTTTTGGGCTGAAGAAGTCGCCACAATCTGCTTTGTTTGGTGCGTATTCATTGGTGCCAGCGCTACCTATAAACGGAAGCTCGATATGGGCATTGATGTGCTCATCAGCAAAGCACCGCCGGCCGTGGAGAGCCTAATCCGCCTCGTTGTGCGCTGTTTTCTACTGGTTTTAAATGCTTATATTTTCTACATGGCGATCGTGTTCACCACCATCGCATGGGAAAAACCAACCGCCGTATTGGGTATTAGTTCGGCGGCGTTCAACTTAGCTTTAGTCGTTGGCTTTGGCTTGATTACACTCCATACGCTACGATTCTTGGCAAGCGATCTGCAAGGTATCACTCGGCGGAGGCCCGCTGCATGATCTATCTACCCATACTGCTGGTTTTCGTTCTCTATTTTTCAGGCATTCCGATTGCCTATGCCCTATTCGGTGCAGCAATCACTTACTTTACCTTCTTTGATGCGGGCATGCCGCCTGACCTGGTTCTGCAAAAGTTCATCACCTCTGCGGCGTCCTTTCCACTCTTGGCTATTCCATTCTTTGTAATGGCCGGTTCGGTAATGAATTATTCCGGAATTAGCCGCAAACTCATGCAAATGGCTGAGGTGCTCACTGGGCATTTAACTGGTGGCATGGCGCAGGTAAACGTAGTGCTCAGCACCTTTATGGGCGGTGTGTCGGGTTCTGCCAACGCCGATGCGGCGATGCAAAGCAAAATCATGGTTCCGCAAATGGAGAAACGTGGTTACAGCCGTGAATTCTCTGCTGCAATCACCGCAGCGTCATCGGCAATCTCTCCGGTTATTCCGCCTGGCATCGTTATGATTATCTACGCCTTAATAGCTCAGGTGTCGATCGCCGAGTTGTTCGTAGCTGGATATGTGCCAGGCTTACTCATGGCGGCAGCCTTAATGGTTACGGTTACGCTCATTTCACGCAAACGCCAATACCAACCGTC
>CAZOIG010000115.1:0-1654 GCA_964579235.1 uncultured Gammaproteobacteria bacterium | reverse complement strand
AGGGACTACCCAGTAAGTCTTCGTCGACTAGCGCGGGGTCAAATACAGTGCTTTCATCGCTGGTGATAATGCCGCCCTCGCCCTGCACTACGCCTGGTTCGGGTTGTATTCCAAAGGGTTTGGTTTGTTCACACGGGGTGGGCAAGCTACTCACGCTATCTTCTATATGCGTGGTGACTACCTTTCCATCTTCGCCCAATGACAACTGAAAATGATACGGATACGTCACAACAGGGTCTTTGTCCGGCTCGGTTATGTGAATAAATAAATCCAGAGGGCTCTCTCTGAGCATTGCAGGGGATACTGGAAACAGCGTACCTAAACCCTTTGCGCCAGTTACCGCGGTGTTAAAGCCAAGTTGCTCCCAAAGTGGTGCCTCTCTAACCTCCACATAGTTGATTTGCTCGCCGCTTGCAATAAGCTCGCGCCAGCTCTCAGACCAACCTCCTGACTCGTGCAACACGTGTTCTCCATCAATGTAAGTATCGCGCGTCCATGAGACATTCAGTTTCCATTCGCGCCAAATTTCATACAAATACAGGCTTATCGGCAGTAAGCGCCAGCCGTTCTCATTTTGCAGAAATACAGTGTGAAACGTGCCTTTGCCTGGCGCTTTGCGAATGTTGCTGCTCACCAGCAAACCGTCTGGCGTAAACCCTGCGCCAACGCTGATATCGCGCGTGGGTTTTTTGCTGCGAACACGCTGTTTGGCGCGCTTTTTGATGGGGTCTTTGTAGGTTGTGGGGCCTTCCGCTTTGCCATCGCCGCCTCCGCCACCCAGCCCGATTAGATTGGCAACCGCGCTGGTTGCTGCGCCTTTAAGCTTATTTTTGGCCTTTTCCTTAAAGTTTGCGCTACTACCAATTTCGCTGTTTGGCCCAACCGTGATCGACTCGTTGGGGGCTGGCTTCTTGCAGCTAAATAGGTCCCCTAGCAATAAATCGTTGCCTGTATGGTCGTCGGGAAACAGGTCGGAGCCCTCATAATTAGGGCAATAGGTCTTCTCGCACATCATTAACCGGCTGATCAAATTGTCATTCAGCTTAATCAAGGCCGCAAGTTCATCCGAGGCCTGTTTCACGGCCGCGTCGGCTACATCGAACGGATTTGGGCGATCGTCAAAAAGGAATATCAATGGTTCTGCTGTATTGAGCAGTTTTTGATGAGATAAGGCGCTTTGCAGCTTCATGTGCGCGCGCGTTAACCAGCCAGGCATGGCGTTGAGCTGAGCCACGATTTCCGAACACGGTGAACAGTCTGTTGAATACGGACCAGCCCAATCCACCTCGTACTCAATCAATATCTGTGGCAACGACGGAATATAGCCCTCTCCTTCAGGCAAGCCGCCAATAGCGCCCGGCTTGAGCTTCAAACGATCTTTTTTGCCACATTGCTGCAGTTCGCACTCTGAAATAGACGTGCGCAGGTAGCTGGCTTGTTGCTCGAGCATATGAATTCGCTGGCGTAGCTGGTCGATAATTGAATCGTACAAGTCCATCAGCCACGTAAAACGCGCTATTGATTTACTGCCATCAACTGTGGTCGGGTCTATATTTACGCGATGACCACCACTTTTTGTCCAAGTGAACGCCGCCTCTTCTGGGTTTGCGCGCGCCTTACGCATGCTAGCCAGATAGCGACGTTCTTCCATAAG
>CAZOIG010000114.1:0-1872 GCA_964579235.1 uncultured Gammaproteobacteria bacterium | reverse complement strand
ATGCACCTTGTAATCAGTTACTTGGTCTTCATTAGTCAACGCATCAGGACGAACAGCGACCCATTCAATAGCGCTACTGTTTTGACCAATTCTAGTACGTAAAAAGTCCGCCGCGTGCTCATTGTCTCTGTGCGGAGGCAGCAATACTCTCAATACTCTAACCACCAAACGCTGACTTAGTGGCGGTATTTCCGGAATATCTCGGTTGCTGTTGCCTGTCGTATTCATAAGGATAACTTTCACAATGCCATTACCATTTAGCTTTATCGCATCGCATACGCGTTTAAGAGTATCCGTTACTAACAAACGAGGCTTACAGTAAACCCCTTTGAAAGTAAGGTTATGGCCAAGGCAAGAAACCACAGCCGCACATCCCTCCAGGTGCTCTGCCAGTTGCTCGAGGCTTAGGCTGTGAACCGAAGCCTGCGTTTTAAGTAGATTTTCAAGATCTGGCAAATCATCAAGTGAACGTATAATCGCCCTTACCGTATAACCGCGATTAAGCAACTGCTGTACAACGAGCCTTCCTGTCGCTCCGCTTGCACCAATCACTAGAACTTTCATTATTTATCTCTCCAAGGTCACGTAATTCATTGTGTAAAAGAGTATGATTCATGCGTTAAAGCATGGAAATTAGATATTTTTAGATAATCGGTATGCGATAAAGCATGGATTGGAAATCAATAACCTTTGACTGGAACCAAGCTAGAGCCTTTTTAGTTACAGCAGAAGAAGGCTCTTTGTCCGCTGCTGCTCGAGCACTCGATATGGCGCAGCCGACCCTTGGCCGGCAAGTCTCTGCGTTGGAATCACAGCTGGGCGTTGTGTTGTTTGAACGTGTGGGAGGTCGCCTTTCACTGACTTCAACCGGGCTTGAGTTGTTGCAGCATGTGAAAGACATGGGCGAGGCTGCGAATAGATTGTCTTTAGCGGCAACTAAAAGCTCAGACACCATGGCTGGCGTTGTGTGCATTTCAGCCAGTGAAATACATGCCAGCTATCTCATTCCGCCCATAATTGAAAAACTTCGAGAGGCAGAACCGAGAATCAGCCTAAAAGTGGTCTCTTCAAATCAAGCTAGCGATCTGCTTAGACGTGAAGCAGACATTGCGATACGCAGTTTTAGACCGACGGAAAACGAACTCATTGCGAAGAAAATTAAAGACGTGGCTGCGCCATTCTATGCCGCCAAAACCTATATTAAAAAATTCGGCTCTCCAGCCAATTTAGATAACCTGAAGCACGTTCAGTTTTTGGCGATTGGCGATAAAAACGCTTTTTTGAAACAGATGGTCGAGAGGGGATTCACGATAAGCGAGGACAATTTGATTATCGAATCTGATAGCCATGTGGTTCATTGGGAGCTGGTAAAGCAAGGTTTAGGCATTGGCATTGTCCCCGCGGATGTAGGAGATCGGGAACCTCTAGTTGAACGAACGCTCAGTAGTATCGAGCCTCTTTCGTTTCCAATATGGCTCACTACCCATCGCGAATTAAACTCAAGCAAACGAATACGGTTTGTGTTCGATTTTCTTGCTGAGCAACTTCAATAGTTCGTACTCAAGCAATTTGGCGCGCTCAGCATCGCGTTTCGAATTGTTTCAGTAGCTCTTTGGGCAAACAAGCCTAACGTAACATTGCATCGTTCACACCTTGCGCGCGCGGAATAATTTTCTCGCCGACAGTCACAGACTCTTTGTCGTACGCTTTTATATGCGATCGGTTGATTAAGTAGGAGCGGTGAATACGAATAAAGCAATCCGGTAGCGCTTGTTCGGCAGCTTTGAGAGAGCTGTAAACCACCGTTCTTTGCCCACCTTTAGTGACATAACGAATGTAATTACCCATGCTCTCAACGTATTCAATCGAATC
>CAZOIG010000113.1:0-2579 GCA_964579235.1 uncultured Gammaproteobacteria bacterium | reverse complement strand
GTGCGTTGTTCGCCATTAATTTTGGCAAATAGGCCGAAGGTTAATTAGAGGCTAATTCTACACTCGCTCAGCACTGAACACAGCCCCTACTTGAACAACTCCTCAAGCAGTTTTTCACCGATGGCCTGTTTAAGCGCGTCTTTATCCAATGGCTCGCCTTCTCCAGAATTGGCTTCTTCTGCGTCGCGCACTTCTAACGTATCTTGTTCAGCACGTTCCCCGATCGGTCGCTCGGACGACTCAGCAGGCGTCGATCCCGAAGAAGGCGTTACCATAGGGCGCTCTTTAGACGTGTTTTGCGTTGAGGTTTTGGGCTTGAACAACTCTTTTCGAATAACTTCCTTTAGAGTCTCTTTAGTCGATAACTTCTCGGTCCCTTCGATTCCAAGCTTCTTTTCGATTAGCGCCGCCTTCTTTGCTTGCAGATCTTGCCGCAGCAAGTTCTGATACAAGACTCGCGTATCCACAGAATAATTGGGGGCTCGTAAATTTCCGCTAAAACGAATCGGAACGGCAATACCTTGTAATTTTGTGAGCGCCTCACTGGCTTCGCCGCCGAGCAAATTAGCAACTGCCACGCTTACTGTGTAATCAAGTTTTTCCGCGGCTAAATCAATCAGCCCCGCACCACTAATCTCAAAGTACGGCGCGCTCAGCCTAAAGTCCGTATTGGTGATCTGAAAGTCTTTAAGGTTAAGGGTGGCAACCAAATTGCCAAACCGCGTTTCGTCCGCCTCGCTCGATTCACCGGTGGCGGGTGTATCGGGGATATTTGTATTTGATGTCGTATCCGCTACTGTGTCTGCAGTATTGTCATTAGACGCGGGCGTTTTCTTTAATTGGCCCTGTAAACGCTTATATTGTTGATAGCTAGTTTCTAAAACTTGCTGTACATCAATCCCAGTGAGCGCGCCTTGCTTGGCAAACAGTTTGATGGTGCCCTCGTTAAACTGTTTGCCATCTCGCTCGGTGATCACCAGATCTAAGGCCATTGATCCGATCCCACTGAGTTGGTCTGTAATCTGTACAGAACTCAATAACTCACCAATACTAACTAAATCGATTTCATTTTTGACACGTAATGTAGGCACACCAGATTGCTTACTGTACGCAATGTCTCCGCCCAAGGATCCTTCAAATAACTCTGCCTTTGGCTGGATTACCACAGCATCGCCGTCTGACTTAATATCTAAACGCACGTTACTTAGCTCAACCCCGCTGGCTATAAGCTTCCCAACACTGAGTTCTCCCTCAGCATTAAAACCTTCAAACACCGCCATAGGTACAGCTAAAGCAGCCGCTAGGGATTCGCCATCTGGGCTTGAAAGCTCACCACTTTTGGCATCTGAGTTGCGCGGCATGTAATCGTCAAGAGTGAGCCGATCAGCATTCATACGCAGTGATATCAATGGGTTCTCAAAGTCTTTAACCCGCCCACTCAGTTCAATTTGACTAGAATCCAACTGCAAACTAGCGTCTTGTAATGAAACACTCTGCGCTGTTCCTTTGACCTTACCATTCAGCGCTACGGCCTTGAGCGCAACTGTATTGCTGGGCTCATAGTCAATATTGAGCGAGCCTAAGCTCTTGATTAGTGCATGCTCTGGCACATTGAGCTCAGCCTCGAAACGAAGAGATTCACTTAAATCTAAAATGGATACATTAAGTAGCTCGACTCGTGTTTCGGCCAAAACGCCTTCAAGGCGGGGGATATTTAGAGAGTCCTTAGTGAGAAGATAAGTGAGCATAGGGATATCTAAATCCAACTTGCTGGATAAGGAGTCAGTGACAAGTTGCGCCTTAGTTGCCTGCAACTTGAACTGATCGAACTCACTAATACTCACTTCGTTGATCTGAATAGCTACTTCATCACTCAGGTTTTGCAGCTCTGCTCGCAAACTGTTGATCGTGACGGTAGCACCCTGATCGACAATCGAGAGCAAGCCATTTGCATTAAACTGAGTGGGCGGTTCGTCAGCAGCTTTTGCGGATAAGCGACCGCTTATTTCAAACGCAGCGGGTTGTTCCGCAAGCACTTGTCCAAAACTCGCGTCAATATTGGTGATTCGCGTCACCGAAGCTGCTTGACGATCTTCTAAGATCATCGAGCCATCAACAATCTCCACGCCTGCTAGAACGACCTCAAAATTTGATTCGGGACTGGATTGAGAACTAGCTTGAGAGATCGATTCAGAAGACCTTGAACCGTTTACTGCTTGCGCTGTTGATGATTCACCGCGCATCGAATCCTCAGATAAGGGCTCGTCGGGACTCATACTGTTCAAGTCATCGCTCACAGAAACAAAGCGAATCTCGGGTGCGCGTAAGTAGACGGTATCAATTTCCGCTCGCTGGCTTAATAGAGGTAAGAGTTTCAGCCTGATCTGCGCGGTATCAACGCTGACAAAATTACCACCGATTTGTCTCGGCTGGCTTACAGTCAGCGCTTGAGTACGCACTCCGATCCATGGAAAAACCGACAAACTCAGTTCACCGTTAAGCGCGACTTCGCGACCCGTAGCTTGACTGATTTGTTGTGCTATTTCCGCTCGATAGTCGTTCGGGTCAAACCAACGAGG
>CAZOIG010000112.1:0-1612 GCA_964579235.1 uncultured Gammaproteobacteria bacterium | reverse complement strand
AAAATGAATCGACGCGACGCACTAAAACTTGCTTTAACCGCAGGTATGCCACTCGGCTTAATCGGCTGCTCAGATGACATCGACCCACAACGTTACACGCAAGCCGACAAAGACCTGCTGATAAATCAAACCGAACTCGAACAACGCAACTCGGGAAAAGGCCCCTACGGTAAACATGTTTATCAGGGGTATAGAGGTCTAGCCGAACTCCCATGGTTTGAGCTTGATCAACATCAACGTCTGGTCTGCGTAGACGATTCCATCCCCGAAGCCACCGATGTTCACTGCCACCTCGGCATGTCGATTCTCTTCGAGCCACATTTAGACCTGCTTAAAGAGCATGCTCGCACCCGCCATTTATTAGACTGCGACGCAACCGAACCTGGCTGCGAGCTCGACTTAGACATCTATATCAACGGGAATTTCACTGAAGAAGCGCTTAATGCCCTAGAGAAGACTTTGGCGGCACAAGCCTTTTGGGGCAGCTCTTTCGCCGAAACCCAAACCATCCCTAACCTGCTGCGCGAAATGGACGCCATGCGGGTTAATCGCGCGGTGCTGTTACCCATCGAATTCGGCCTATGGTTTGGCGATGAACAGACCGAGAAATGGCGAGAAGCTGTTATCAAATCTAAAACAGACAGACTGCTTTCAGGTTTTAGTGTTTCTCCGCACGATGACAACGCAATACAGAGCTTGGAGCGGCACGTACAAGCGGGTGGCAAAATTATGAAACTGCACCCAACGGTACAACGATTTTTCCCCGACGACCCCAAACTTAATGATCTGTACGCGAGAGCGGCTGAACTGGGGGTAGTGCTGTTTTATCACGGAGGCCGAGCTGGTATTGAGTCAGACAAAGCTCACCCTTACGCCATGCCTCGACACTACGAAGCGACCTTTAAAAATCACCCAACCCTGCAATGCATTATTGGGCACGGCGGCGCCCGAGACGGGGACGCGATGTTGGAACTCGCCCTACGCTACGAAAACGTCTGGTTAGGCACCCACGGCCAGGGACTTACCCATTTAGAAAAAATGATCAGCAAAACCGGAGGCGAGCGCTTGCTATTTGGCTCAGATTGGCCGTTTTATCATATTGGCGCGTCTCTAGCTAAAGTCTTAATCACCACTGACGCTCCAGAACGCAAAGGGATTCGCGCACGCATTTTGCGCGACAACGCACGCGAATTGCTTGCTTAGGATCAACTTACGCCAATCACCAATAGATATTTAAAATATCAAAATATGAAATTACGAAACAACCTTATGCTATCGATTAGCGCATTCGTACTTCTTCTAGGCGGATTGACAAACGCCGAGCCTGAAAAAGGCGATATCGCCTTTGATGGCGTAACCACAGTTTTTTTAATTCGACACGCCGAAAAAATGCTTGATCAAGGTAGCGACCCCGACCTCACCGCCAGAGGAGTTGGTCGCAGCCAGCGTTGGGCCGAAGTTCTATCTGATGTTGAGTTAGCCGCTGTGTACTCAAGCAACACCAAAAGGACTCTCAAAACAGCGAGCCCCATTGCGGAGCAGCACGGCCTCAAGACGCAGATAATGCCAGCTCGGCCAGACAATATGTGGGAGTTTATACGCCCCCACATCG
>CAZOIG010000111.1:0-3277 GCA_964579235.1 uncultured Gammaproteobacteria bacterium | reverse complement strand
GTAGGAGCGGTGAATACGAATAAAGCAATCCGGTAGCGCTTGTTCGGCAGCTTTGAGAGAGCTGTAAACCACCGTTCTTTGCCCACCTTTAGTGACATAACGAATGTAATTACCCATGCTCTCAACGTATTCAATCGAATCAATACGCAGCCTATGGGTTTGTTTATTCGACTTCACCTCAATAAAGTCTGTGCTAAGTGCTGGCGTGTTATGGCTTGTGCTGGCTTGCTCTTCCGACAAGCTATCCACCAATTGAAAGTGTAACTGAAACACTTTAACCGCCCCCAAGAACAAGACCGTTGAATTGATCAAGACTATGTTTCGCGCCCAAGAAGCGGGGGAAAATGAAAAGCGCTCACTGCCCTCACCTAAAAGCGAGTCGTAGAAAAAGTGGCCGATCAACATCTGCAACCCGCCCGCAACCGCTATCAGCAACACATAACTTGAAAAGAACGAAACCGATTTTCGGTTGCTTAAAAAATTGGGAATAAGCAAGTAAATCATGCAATAGCTCGCAAGGATACGCAGCGGCATTAGCACGAACTCAAGATAGAACGAGGCGTAATAACTTTTCTCAGGCGGTGACGCCCAGATCAGGCTGAATAGTACGTAGTACGCCATCCAGAAACTGGCGTGTTGAATCAGCCTAATGTGCGTTGGTCGATTACGAAGCATTCGCTCACCATTTTTCGTCATGAAATTCAGCCATCTGAAATAAAAAACCGCGAGTTTAGTATAAAAGCGCTGTGAGCAACTCGGCTGCGGATTAGCATTTTCACCTCAAACAACTATTACACAAAACTTGAGGAAACTATGCTCGAAGCGATGCCCATTTTGAAAAGCCCTACTCAATGCCTGCGCACACTATTGATCATTTTCTGCTTAACAGCTAACCCGGTCAGCGCAGAAACTACTCCGGCTGACCCTTTGCCACGCGCTAATGATAAACCGCATGAGCAAATCGATGGCGTAAAAACACATTACGGTTCAGTAGAGGTGGAGCCAGGAGTTCGTTTACGCAGCTTTGTGTCACATAAGCTCGGAGTCGAGCAACCACTAAACCCGCTTTTATTCACGCAGTGGGTGTCTTGTGATTCGGTTGAACTACGCCCGGGTGACGGCGGATTCTTGGGAGCACTTGCACGGGAGTCTAACTTGGCGCTAATTAGAGTAGAGCGCGCCGGTACGGGCGACAGCCAGGGACCAGCATGCAACGAGTTAGACTACGAAACAGAAGTAGCCCATTACACCGAAGCATTTGCACAATTGCTTGAAGACAAACGCATTGATAACTCAAAGGTCTACATATTGGGTATGAGTCTCGGCTCAACTACCGCTCCCTTAGTGGCTGAACGCCTACAGTCAAAGGGTTACAACATTGAAGCAGTAATGGTTCAAGGCGGCGGCGCACTGACCCATCTTGAGCGCATGATCAACTTTGATCGCATCTATCTAGAGCGTCGACCAAACGACGTTGCCCGAGCTGATATTCACAAACAAATGAACTTACGAATCGCCTTTCACACCGACTATCTCGTGAAGGATCGCCACCCAGACGAAATAGCCAAGGACAGCGACGCTATGAGAGAAATACGTAATGACATACGAGGAATGTCCGCCACCGATCACTACGGTCGACCTTTTGCATGGCATCAACAAGCCGCGCAGCAAAACTTTTTAGCCGCGTGGGACTCGCTAAACGCTAAGGTATTGGTTATTTACAACGAATACGAGCAATTTGAAATCCTGCATGGTCATAAACTTATCGTTGATACTGTTAACGCTCGAAACCCGGGCACTGCGCAACTGATCGTGCAGCCGCAACTCGGTCATAGCAGCTGGTACTACGAGTCAAAACAGGACGCCTATGCCGATGTAAACGGCGAAAGAAGAACCGATATCACAGCGCAAGCTTTGCTGAGATGGTTAGGCCAAGACAAATAGTTATTGGTAGAAATTGAATAGTCACACCCGAATAAACTTTAAGGTGTGGCTATCCAATGTTTTGCCTCAACTTCGCAAAAGCCACTACTCCATTTAGGGCTTAGCACACTAGTCGAAGTCGACCTACTACCTAATCAAATGCCACTGAGTTTGCCGACCAGCGAGGTACCAGACTTTTTTACCGTCGAACACCGCGCTTTGCTCTAGTTTGATTTGCACCCACTGGTCGTTCCACTCGGGTACCTGTGTTGTGACATTACCTTCTATCGCGTAAGCCGTGTTTTTAAATAGCTTCCAATCTCCCTTTATTGGCGTTGGACCTTGGTTGTCCCACATACCGATGGTTGGGCCGCTGGCATGGCCTACAAAGCCGATGGGGTGCGTATAGGTTGAGCTCTTAATGCCCGTTGATTCACTTTGCTTGATCGTGTTGGCGAGGATTTGATTCCCGCTCAAACCCGTTTTGAAATTTTTAGTTAAGATGTCCTGCCACTTGTTGCCAACCGCAAGTGCTTTTTTGAGCCCGTTTGGCGCATCGCTCTCGTCTCTTTTAAGCACGTACGCCATTTCTTGCGTGTCTGTACATAAGTTGAGATAGCAGATACCCACGTCTGTATGAATTACATCGCCCGGCAAAACAGTGCGGCCATATTGGCCCATGAACACATCATCCTTTGTGGTTGGGTCGCCTTGCCTTTGAATGTTCACATATGGCTGAAACCAAGGTCTGAGTTGAAGCTCTTCGAATCTTTCTCTTATGAACCAAGCAATATCGTCGGTCGTCGTAACACCTGGGGTAATCACTTTATTTGAGAATGCTTCTGCAATAACGCCTCTGGCGAGCGTGACTATTTGAGGGTACACGTGAAGCTCTTTCTCGCTTCTGGTTTCTAACCATCTAACCGCTAGATTCTCAGCGCTCACTAAACGTTTCTGATAAGTCTCAGGTAGGTGCTCCAATAGTTTGCGGTGCAAACCTACGCTCAAGCCATCAGCCAATGCCCAGTCTTCGCTTATATTAATGCCGATCTTTTGCGGGTCTCGTTCTGCGATCACCTCGGCGAGCCTTTGCCACTGCTGCTCCGAGGTTCCACCTTCCCAAACCGTGGGGTAAAGCTCGCCAATCGGGTAACGGCTAACGCTAAAACGCTCTACCGTGCCGTCTTCATTTTTAGCGAACACAAGCAAAGTGGTGCGGCGTGCTGCAAAAGTAGGTTGTGGCACCAAGGTGTAAAACAAACGGTCTTCGCCGTACTCGCGATTGATAACCAACCACATGTCCAAATCGGCTTCATCCATCAACTTAGGCAGCAAGTTATCTAAGCGATCAATC
>CAZOIG010000110.1:0-10327 GCA_964579235.1 uncultured Gammaproteobacteria bacterium | reverse complement strand
TGGCGTAGTGGTGAATTTGGAAGGGCATGGTGAATACGCCAGAATTCAGATCAATTTTTCTGAGGTGGGCTCTAAATGGTTGGTGCTCGCTTACGCGAATCTAAGTTTGGCGTAATCGCTAGTCATCGTGTTTGATCGCTGCCCCTCGCATCTTCTTACCGAGCGCTTGGCGATACGTCTTACTCAGGAATCCGACCTTCCAGCTCTTTATAAATTGCATTCAATCGAGTCGGTAAATCAATATTTACCATATCAAACCTGGACTTCTCATAACGATGCTAAAGAGTGGTTTGATCGAGTTGAGCAGCGGCGTCGCGAGGCGCAAGCTGAGCAATACAGTATCGTTCTCAAGTCGAATGGTTCTTTAGTGGGTACGTGCATCGTGTTCGGTTTTGATGACGTAGCGAACTCTGCCGAATTTGGTTACGTCCTACATCCAGACCATTGGGGCAAGGGTGTAATGTATGAAGCGATGTCGTCTTTCGTACCAACTTTAACCGCCGATCTTGGTTTAAAGACACTCAAAGCCAGCGTCGAATCAGACAATACAGCGTCGCTCGCTCTGCTAAAGAAGTTGGGCTTTGTGCACCATCACAGCAGCCAAAAAGAGGGCAGTGTGGCATTAGAGCATTGGCTTAGCGCTTAGACTAGATTAGACAAAGCGATCTATCATATGAAAGCGACTCGTGGATTGGCGCGGGCGCGACGAGTCGGGCTGGGCAATGCTGTATAAGTGTTTAATACCAAAGCGTTCAGCTGATTCGAGCACGTCTTCGTTGTCATCGATCAGCAATGTTCGAGCAGGGTCGAACGGTGTGTGCTCATTTAATACATGCCAAAACTCGTCATCTTCTTTAGGGTGCCCGAGTTCGTGCGAGCACAACATTTGCAAAAAGTATTGATCAATCTCGGTGAGCTCTATTTTGAGTTCCAGTACTTTTCGGTGCGAGTTGGTCACCATACGTACGTCATTGCAGTTGGCGTTGCATTCGCGTAAGAATTCTTCAGCGGTTTCTCGATAAGCTATGTGATGCGCAACGCTGTGTTTGTGCGGCATAATGTCGAAGCCGACTTGGTCTGACCAAAAATGCACGCAATACCAATTTAATGTGCGCGCGTGGTCTTCGAATATAGGCTTAAGTGTCGCCATCGCGTCATCAACGCCAATCCCCCGATGCTCAGCCAACACTTGCGGAAGATGGTTCATCCAAAAGTGACTATCAAAGTGCAGGTCGAGCAGCGTACCGTCCATATCCAGCAAAACGGTATCTATATTTTCCCAGTCAAACAACATGGCTAATTCTCAAAGCTAAGCAATCAGTTTTCTCGAGCCTAATTGTACTGATTGTGCTGACTATTATGGTTAAATACGAGCATGAATTTAGAATTTAGCAAAATGCAGGCCTTGGGCAATGATTTCGTCGTACTGGATTTCACCAAGACCTCGGTTGAACTTGATGCGCAAACCGCGGCGCGGATTGCTGATCGGCATTTTGGTGTGGGCTGCGACCAAATTTTGATCATTGAGCCTAACGATTCGCCAGAAATTGACTTCAATTATCGAATCCTGAACTCTGATGGCAGTGAAGTGGGCCAATGTGGCAACGGTGCACGATGTTTTGCTAAGTACGTTCGGGACAACGGGCTGTCGGATAAACCTGTGATTACGGTGCAGACGCTCTCTGGCGTCATGCAGTTAAGTTTTGATGAGCAAACTAATTTCGTAAAAGTGGATATGGGCGAGCCCGTGTTTGAACCAGAGCGTTTGCCGCTAGACTTACCTCATAGCCAGAGCTATAGCCTTGAAATAAACTTAGATGAAAGCACTCAGCGAGTCGATTTTTCTGCCGTCTCTATGGGTAATCCACATGCAGTTATCTTGGTCGATTCGGTTGAACACGCGCCTGTGGAATTGCTCGGTAAAGCCCTGCAAGCACACGCGGCATTCCCGGCCAGTGTGAATGTGGGCTTTATGCAAATACTCTCGCCACAACACATAGCCCTACGGGTTTATGAGCGCGGCGCCGGCGAAACGCTGGCATGTGGCAGTGGTGCTTGTGCAGCGGTGGTCGCCGGTATTCGCTCGGGTTTACTGGATACCCGCGTTAAGGTCAGTCTACCAGGTGGCGACGCGCATATAGAATGGGCTGACCAACAAGGCTCGGTGATGCTCCACGGGCCCGCAAACCACGTTTACAACGGGGTTATCGATATCTAACATCTGCTGCGAATGGTTCCTATGGCTGTGGCTTAAAGCGATATACTTTAGGCAATTGGAACGTAAAACTGTCGCATCAACTCTCTTTGTCTAACCAGCTTTAACTATGACTAAATCCACAACTAGTGATATTGATCTAATCGCGGAATTCTTGCGCAAGCACCCGAATATTTTTTCCGAGCATCCTGAGTTGCTTGACCACGTGAAACTTAAAGACGCACGTGGTACGTCCTCTTTATTGGAGCGACAGGTAGCTCGTTTACAAGATCGGCTTGAGAATATTCATGCGCAACATCATGAGCTGGCTGATATCGCCTCAAATAACGAGGCGATAGTGAGCAAACTGGATGAGGTGTTGCTCAAGTTATTGAGCTTCCAACATCTTTCAGAGTTTTTGGTGGGCTTCCCCCGCGCGATTCGCGAAACATTTACGTTAGAAGAAGCCGTGATTAAAACCTCTGGCTCTGTCTCTGGTAAACCGAGTGAAAAACTAAGCTACAAGGAAGCTGCTCGGCGCTTGTCTGCCAAGCGTGCCGTGTGTGACGACCGCTGGCCGCAAAATGTCACGAGCTTATTTTTTAATACGCCGGTTAAATCATCGGCGCTTGTCCCATTGCTAGATCCAAATAGTGAAGAGCTATTGGGCATCTTGGCATTGGGGTCTGGCGATCCAAAACGCTTTGCGCCTGATTTGGGCGTTGCTCACCTCAATCGAATTGGTTTGCTGGCCGGAACCTGTTTAGCACGTCTGACTTTGGACGCAGCCTAGTCTATGCAGCCCGACGTTGATCAATACTTAAGGGTACTGAGTGTTGAGCGTCGACTTTCGCAACACACTATTTCAGCGTATCGCCGTGACATCGATAAACTGATTGCGTTCGCAGGTGAGCGCGGCATTATTCTTTGGCATGGTTTAAGCCCACATCAAGCTCGATTGTTCTCGGCCGAATTAAATGCAAATGGTTTAAGCGCAAAAAGTATTCAACGAGTGGTATCAGGTTGTCGAAATCTGTGCAGTTATCTCGTTTCAACCGGAAAACTTAAGGCCAACCCTTTCGATGATGTGCGTGCACCCAAAGCGGGTAAGCGGCTTCCGAAAACGCTCAGCGTAGACCAAATAACAACGCTGGTTGAGATCGATACGAATGACCCCCTTTCTTATCGAGATAAAGCTGTAATGGAATTATTTTATTCCTCGGGTCTGCGCCTAGCTGAATTGTGCGGTTTGAACCTACACGATATCGACATGGGTTCTCGAATCGTAAGGGTTACCGGCAAAGGCAATAAAACTCGAGACCTGCCGTTTGGTTCAAAAGCACACGACGCCATTCAAATGTGGTTACAGCAACGCGCATTGCTGCCCATCAAAGACCACGATGCGGTGTTTTTAAGTAAGCTGGGAGGCCGCCTTGCACCGCGCACGATTCAGCAACGAGTTAAGTATTGGGCTCAACGCAAGGGCATTGATATCGCGGTATCGCCCCACATGCTGCGGCATTCTTTTGCCAGCCATATGTTGGAATCGAGTGGTGAGCTGCGAGCGGTGCAAGAGCTTTTGGGTCATGCCAATATCAGCACCACGCAAATTTATACTCACCTAGATTTTCAGCATCTAGCCGAGGTGTATGACAAGGCGCACCCTCGCGCTAAGCTGAAAGACAAGTGATACGAAAAAGCGTTCATAGCAACGCTACGTAAGCTTGATAAACTACGTTCATGGAAGAAAAACGCAAAGACCTTAAAGACTCTAAACAGCGCGAACTGTTAGACAACTTAATGCAAAAGCTATCGCATGAGCACCCCTCGTTTTACTATATGTCTACCGTGGATATAGCAAACGAGTTACACGCGCGCATCCAAGAGCGAACAGGCATCTCTCAAGACGACTACCAATTGTTGAACGGCCTAAGTCGTCAAGACATTCAAATTCTATTGAGTATTCACCACTGATGATCAGTTTAGATTTAGCGGCCAACATTGTCGGCATGTTGGGCACGACCATTGTGGTGGGAACCTATATGGCTCTGCAAATGGGTAGGATGAGCAATGAGAGTTTGAGCTTTAATCTGCTCAATCTGGTGGGCGCATTTTTATTGATGCTCAGCTTGTTGGTTCACTTTAATTTGGCCAGCATGGTGATTGAGGTGTTCTGGATTTTGGCCTCGCTGATTGGTTTGTGGCGCTACTTAAAATCTAGACCAGCCACATAAAACGACTCTGTGCAGGGGCTTAGATGGGGGGTAAGCGCTTACGTTGACGACCAAATCGAACTTGGTCGAACGTATAGATGGCGATTCCAAGCCAGATCAAAGCGAAGGTAACTTGCTGTGCTGACCCAAATGCCTCGTTAAAAACGAAAACCCCGATAATCAGTTGTAACGTAGGCCCAAGGTATTGCGTAATACCCAACGCCGTCATGGTAATGAGCTTCGCCGCGCTCGCAAACAGCAACAATGGCATCAGAGTGATTAAGCCGCCTAAGGCTAACATCACGTCGGTTTTAGGGTCGTTGCCAAATACACCGATACCTTGCCACTCTAAAAAGAGTAAATAGGCCAAGCATGGGACTAAGACGATAGCGGTTTCGATCGCCATACCGTGCGCAGCTGGAATCGAAATGGATTTCTTGAATGCGCCATACGTTGAAAAAGTAAGCGCCAGCGATAAAGCAATATAAGGGACCGATCCCAGTGAGAACACGTAATACAAAACTCCCGCCGCTGCGCTAGCAATCGCCAGTATTTGCATCGGCCGCAAGCGCTCGCCAAACAGCAAAACGCCGAATACGACATTGAATAAGGGATTAATAAAATACCCCATTGAGGTCTCAACGATATAGCCGGCATTAACCGCCCATATAAAAATCGCTGCGTTAGTGGAGAACAGTAGTGATGCGGCAGTTAACCGCCGCATAAGAGGGCGATCGGAAAAGTAGCTCTTCAACACTCCCCAGTCTTGTCGAGCCAACACATACAAGGCTACAAACACAAACGACCAAAGCATCCGATGGACAACTAATTCGAAGCTGTTTACGTGGTCGAGTTGTCGCCAAAAAAGCGGTACCAAGCCCCAAATAAAATAGGCGCAAATAGCGTAGGCCAGCCCTAGGTTGACTGAGCCAGCTTGTTCCAGCTCAGCAGGCGTTGGTTTATTGGGGTTCATCCAGAGAAGACCTAATTGCTTAGGTTAATGATCTCGACCACGCCTTCACGGCGAGGATCTGCCCCGCCAGAAAAACTGCCATCGGCATTTTTTACAACAACGCTCAAACCAGAATTTTCGCCTGCGCTTTCATGCACGTCGTAACCAAATTCCTTGAGGCCTGATATAAGCTCTGCGGAAGCGCGGTCTTTCTCGATCCTAACCTTGCTCCCGCGTGAAACCATATTGGGTAAGTCGATAGCCTCTTGAGGACTCAAGCCCCAACCCAGAACACCTACTAACGTTTTACTGGTGTAGGCAATAATTGAGTTTCCACCCGGCGAACCAGTGGCCATGTAGAAGTCGCCGCTGTCGTCAAATACTATGGTGGGTGACATGCTTGATCGAGGTCGTTTACCGGCTTGGATGCGGTTCGCGATTTTTAGACCGTTCTCGTCCATCGGCCTAAATGAGAAGTCAGTGAGTTGGTTGTTCAGAAACATCCCGCCCGCCATGCGAGTGGACCCAAATATGCTTTCCACGCTAGAGGTCATCGAGACCACATTGCCGTCGCCATCGACCACAACAAAGTGAGTCGTACCTGCAATATCTTCAGTGGCATCCTTACCTAGGGCAACCTGCGCCGATTGATCCTGATAATCCCACGCAGGGCCGTAGGATATCTGGCTCGCTTTGTCGGCTTGAATCAAGGTCGCTCGCGAACTCAAATAGTCTTCATTGAGCATGCCGCTGAGTGGCACATCAACAAATGCTGCATCGGCAACATAATGGTCACGATCGGCGTAGGCGAGTCGTTGCGCTTCACTAAAAAGAGTCCAGTTGCTTGGGTTGTTTGCGCCACCCTCTGCGAACTCAGGCGCGTGATCAAGAATGCCCATAATTTGCCCCACTGCAACCCACGATGAAGCAGGTGGAGGCCCGCACAGCGTGTAGCTTGAGTAGCCTTGGCAAAGCGCCTTCAAACGCAGGGGCGTATAGGCCGCAAGATCAGAATGTTGTAAAGCGCCAGCTCGGGGTGATTGTTGAACCTGCTCGATGATGGCGTTTGCCAACTCGCCGTCGTACATCGCGCGTGGATTAGCCGCGATCAGTCTCAAAGCGTCGGCGTAGTCTGGATTATCGCGCAGTTCGCCAACTTGTAAGGGTTCGCCGTCTTCTTTGAAAAAATACTCGTAGGCGTCGGTTGGGCCTTCTTCTAAGGTCTTTGGGATGTATTTGCCAAAACGAGCAATCATGCCGTGCAGTCTTTGCGATACGGCAAAACCGTTCTCAGCTAATTCAATAGCGTAATCAAACTGCGCGCCCCACGGTAGTTTGCCGTGGTCGATGTGCGCCATTTCTAACATGGCTACAACACCAGGTACGCCGGTCGAGAGTCCGCTGTTTTTGGCGTTTAGGTAGCCAATCGAACTGCCGTCTCCTTTTAGAAACTGCGTCTCTGAAATTGCGGCCGGAGCGGTTTCTCTGCCATCGTAAGCACTGAGCTCCTTAGACGCGCCGTCGTAGAACATCATGAACGCACCACCCGCCATGCCCGAGCTTTGCGGTTCGACTAAACTTAATACGGCTTGAATTGCAATCGCCGCATCTACAGCAGACCCACCAGCCTTTATGATATCAGCGCCTGCTTTGGTTGCGTGCGGGTTGGCTGTGACCACGATTGCTTGTTTGGCGAGAGGCTGGTCTTGGCTAACACTCTCAGCGTGTATGCATCCGGCGGTGCCCAACACCAAACCGAACAATAAAACGACGACGGTTTTATGACACAAAGCGCGAATAGTAGAGTTCGTAAACTGAGAAAAAATAAGAAAATGAGTCATGGTGTATAGCGATTGCGACAATGATGTGCCAAGTATGCCCTAGACACGCAATCCTTACATCAATTGGTTATGATTCAGGCGTTGCATTAGTTCCGTTCGAGTCAGGTACGCGACTCCGGCCAATATAAACAAGCACAGAACCGGCTCATAGCCTGCTAAAAAAACCTTATAGATGTCTGATAAATCGAAAAACTCCAAAGCTGTCCCTACTTCTCGTTTAAGTCGCTTTTCGCGTATGGCAAGAATGGGTGCTGGCGTTGCAACAGGCGTAATGGCTGAGGGCGTTCGGCAGATCAGTAAAGGTAACCGGCCCAAAGTGTCCGATCTGATTCTCACCCCAGCGAACGCCAAGCGAGTTGCTAAACAACTTTCGGCGATGCGCGGCGCGGCAATGAAAGTGGGTCAGTTACTGTCTATGGAAAGTAACGATCTTCTTCCTAAAGAGTTGGCTAGTATTTTGGCACAGCTGCGCGATAGCGCATTTACAATGCCGCGTTCTCAGTTAGTCAGCGTTTTGGAAAGCAACTATGGCCAAAACTGGTTTGAACAGTTTAAGGAGTTTGATTACGCCCCACTGGCGGCGGCGTCGATAGGCCAGGTTCATAGAGCGATGACCTTGGATGGCGACGATATTGTTCTAAAAATTCAGTATCCTGGTATCAGCCAAAGCATTGATAGCGACGTTGATAACATTGCATCCCTACTGCGCATTACAAACCTTTTGCCAGAGCACATGGATATTTCAAGCCTGTTGACTGATGCTAAAGCGCAGCTGCATGACGAGGCGAACTATGAAGTGGAAGCGCAGTATTTGCAGCGCTTTTACACCGCTTTCAATAGCTGGGATTCGGTAAAGGTTCCAGAGCTTTATCCTCAACTTACCACGCCTTCAATATTAGCCATGTCGTACGTGCCGGGGATCGCGATCGAAGACGTGGCAGACAGTGCCGATGCGAACGCGATCATGACGACGCTGTTCAAAATACTGTTGCACGAGTTGTTTGAACTTAAGCTGATGCAAACCGATGGTAATTTCGCAAACTTTCGCTACGACAGCGACCAATCTAAAATAGTTTTGTTGGACTTTGGTGCGGCTCGCGAATTTGGTGATGAGTTCGTTGCCGATTACAGCGCCTTACTTAGCGCTGCGCTGCAAGATGATGACGCGCAGATTATTGTTGCTGCCGACGCTCTAGGCTACGAGGCCAGTAATGCGAGCAAAGCGTATCAAGAGCTGTTGCTAACGGTTTTCAAGCTGGTGTTTGAACCATTTCGTCAGACAGGCGAGTACGATTTTGTAAAGGGTGGCTTGAGTCAGCGTTTATCAGAACTTGGCGACCAGGCGTATGACTTCAAGCGTTATTGGCAAACGCCCCCAACCGACATATTGTATTTACATCGTAAACTTGGCGGCATGTACTTACTGGCCGCGCGATTGGGCGCAAAGGTGGATTGTCGAGCGCTGCTTGAAGAGCATCTCTAGTCTTTGAAAACACTATGAATAATGAAATAAGCAACCAACAAAGTTTGAACCTGTTCAACGTAGTTCTAGTAAGCTTGGTTCTGCTTGGCAGCCTTTTGAGCTTCCCCGGGCACAGCGAAACAGCGCAAAACAGCGCTTTGCAAGCGTCAGCTGAAGAGTTCTTTACGCCCTGCCGAGTGAGTGTTGGTGCACTGATTGAAGAGGGCGAGTGTGCCACATTAAAGCGACCCGAAAATCCCAACGCGCCAGATGGAAAAATACTCGAGCTTTTCGTTGCGAAGTTTCCGTCTACAAGCCCTAGTCCAGAATTAGACGCATTTACGATTATTCAAGGCGGCCCCGGAATGTCGTCGATTGATTTGTATCTTGGTCGTCAGCAAGGCTTTCAACAAATTCGACGTAACCGCGACATAATATTAATTGACCAGCGCGGTACGGGTCGCTCGCACCCATTCTTGTGTCCGCTGGAAAATTTGGAGACTGCCGATGTGTCTCCAGAAGAAGCCAGGCAACTTGCCGTAGAGTGTTTGCAAAACTTCGACGGCGACGCGCGCCACTACACAACCCATCGCGCGATTGAAGATCTTGAAGCGCTGCGCGTGGCTGCTAACTATCCGCAGTTGACTATCTACGGGGTCTCTTACGGTACCCGAGTAGCTTTAGAATACGCTCGGGCGTACCCCGCACAGACCAGAGCCTTGCTATTAGACGGTGTTGTTGCCCCTACCGTAAATTTGGCGGGTAACGAGATAGCTGAGCGCTCGCAGCAAGCGTTTGATCGATTGATTGAGGTATGCAAAGCAGACTCTGCCTGCACCCAAGCGCATGGTGATCTAAAGTCTGTATTCGAGAGTGTTCGAGCCGATCTTGCTGCCGCGCCTAAAACAGTCTTTCTAGCGCATCCGATAACCGGTGAGTTGGTTGAACGCGAAGTTGTTGAGATGGACTTATTAAGCGCCATGCGCATGATGCCTTATGCAACGGAGAGCTTAGCGCTACTACCCTTGCTACTGACGCAGGCCAGTCAGGGCCAGTTCACCATGTTAGCGGCTCAGGCGCTTATGCTTGAAGAACAGTTCCTTAATCACTACGCGGTGGGCATGAACAATTCTGTTATGTGCACCGAGGACTACCCCTACTTAAGCGACGCTCAACGCCAGCCGAATCTCGATACCTATTTTGGCGACACGATGACTGAAATGGTGCAAGCCATGTGTGAAGTGTGGCCGCGAGGAGATGACTACAGCGCTTCACGCACAGAGTTTGATTCTCAAGTGCCGACCTTGATTATGTCTGGTGAGGTTGATCCCATTACACCGCCAGAAAATGGTGATGTCGTGGATGCAATGCTGTCTAACTCTCGACATATTGTTGTGCCGGCGCAGGGCCACGGTGTGTTTGATCGCGGCTGTATGTTGCAAATTGTCAGTAACTTTGTGGATCAAGCGAACTTTGAAGACTTTGATGCCACTTGCGTTGAGCGCGAAATACCGTTTCCCATATTCATCGATACGACAGGACCTGCACAATGATTGAAGTTCAAAGTTTAGAGAAATCATTCGGCAAGATTCAGGCCGTTAATAAGGTTAGTTTTAGTGCGGGCGACGGCAAAATCACTGGCTTGCTGGGCCCTAACGGCGCCGG
>CAZOIG010000109.1:0-3565 GCA_964579235.1 uncultured Gammaproteobacteria bacterium | reverse complement strand
CCTGAGTTCAGCGTTGAACGCAAGTCCAGTGAGCTATTTTGATCGAAGCTTAGAAAAGCAGATCATCATATGTTTATTTGAAGGCGACTCTGCGATCGTCGTTGAACCTTCCCAACCCGCCAGCTTGGCTTGCTCGGCAATTCGTTCACTGCCTGCAATCAATGGCGCTCTGAGCAAAGCTGGATAAGTTGACTCAGCCAAGGCTACTAAATGTTTAGCGCTGCTTGCGCTGTGCACGAAAACACCAGCGACTTCCTTATTCTTCTGCGCAAAGCGCTGCAGAGTCGCGCTCGCATTTTCCGTCGGGCGCTGTTCGTAGCACATGTACTCTTCAACTGAAGCGCCTCGCTCGCGCATAGTCTGAGCCGGCCAATTCAAACCTTCAACGCCTCTGACGATCAGAATGTTGCGGCCTTTGAGCTTTTCTAACTGTTTTACATCCAGCAAGGCTTCAGCACCATTACCATTTTGTGGAAACAATGCGTCGATATCATGCGCATAAAGCTGTTTAGCCGTCTCGGCGCCAACCGCCATTACCCGTACACCTTTAGGTATGCCTCCATAAGCTTTGATTTTTTCTAAGCCGATATCTACCGCATTACGCGAGACAAAAACAATGTCGGTGAAGCTCGGCAAATCCATTAAGAGTTGCTTATGACGAGATAGTTCTAAAGGCACGATATCCATGGTAGGGATATGCACTGGGCGAAAGTCGAGCGATTTCAAGATCGTCGCCATATTGCCAAGATAGTTTTCTTGGCGAGTTAGAATTACGGCTTCTAAATTTTCTAAACTCTCTTCATAGAGGTCGTCGAGTATTTCTTCCGCTCCTTGTTTGAGCAAGCCATTTGCTACCGCTTGTCCAAGGGAGTCAGCCTTACTTAAGTAGGCTTGGTAATCAATTTCTGCGTCGTCATCAGCGAGCGGATCAACGCCGGCCATTGAGCGCTCGGAGCTACTCTCTAGCACGCGAGTTCCATCGGGCTCACCCACCACTCCACGCAAACGTAAACGTTGATTTTCTACAGTCGCGTACCCCGCTATTGGCACGTGGCATCCTCCACCTAAGGCCGCATTCATGGCACGCTCAGCTCTCAAACACAGTTCGCTTTCGCCGTCATTCAACACTTTGAGCATTTCAATGACTTCGCTGTCAGAGTCTCGACATTCAATACCCATAATGCCTTGGCCAACCGCTGGTAAACACAGTTCAGCGGGAATGTATTGCTTAATACGAGCCGCAAAATCGAGCCGAATCAGGCCAGCTGCAGCCAGAATAATCGCTTCGAATTCGCCCGCGTCTAACTTAGCTAGGCGGGTGTTCACATTGCCACGTAAATCGACAAATTCCAGGGCGGGAAAGGCACTTTGCAGCTGAGACGTTCTGCGTAAACTCGCAGTCCCCACGCGCGCACCTTTCGGCAAGGCGTATAAATTACTATAGTGATTTGAAACGAAGGCATCGCGAGGATCCTCACGTTTGCAAAAAGCCGCCAAGGTCAGCCCCATAGGCAACTTAACCGGTACATCCTTCATGGAATGCACGGCGATGTCGGTTTCGTTTCGTAACAGCGACGCTTCAAGCTCCTTCAAGAATAGACCTTTTCCGCCCTGCGCCGACAAACGCTGGCTTAGCAAACGATCACCTTCAGTCATCAGACCCACAATTTCTATTTCAAGCTCGGGGTAGGCTTTACGCAAACGCGACTTCACATGCTCAGCTTGCCACATGGCCAGAGGGCTTTTGCGGGTAGCTATTCTAATGGTCTTCATACTGCAAATATTCCTGATGATCGCCGTCTAAATGCTGCTTAGACAGACTCGAACAACTTAGTGGAAGTCAGAGTATAATTGGAATTCATTCATTTGTACCTATTGGATACCGCGTGACAGAACAAAAGAAACTCTGGTCAGGCCGCTTTACCGAGCCAACCAACCAGCTTGTAGAAGCGTTTACTGAATCGGTCAGCTTTGACCAACGGCTTTATAAACAAGATATACGGGGCTCTATCGCCCACAGCAAAATGCTCGCAAAGATCGGAGTCTTGAGCAGCGCTGAAGCCAAATCTATTGCACAGGGCTTGAAAGACATACAAGCCCAAATCGAAGCGGGTGACTTTGAATGGTCAACTGAGCTTGAAGATGTGCATATGAACATTGAAGCCCGCCTAACCGAAGCGATCGGCGACGCGGGCAAAAAACTGCATACTGGCCGCTCACGCAATGACCAAGTGGCAACCGATATCAGGCTATACATGCGACAAGCCTGCGCCGACACCATTCATGGTTTACGCGAATTACAAAAGAACATTGTGGTCGCGGCCGAGCAAGAAATTCAAACCATACTACCTGGTTTCACCCACTTGCAAGTGGCTCAACCGGTCAGCCTCGGCCACCACCTTTTGGCATGGTATGAGATGCTTGATCGCGATGCTGACCGCATTGAAGACTGTCTAAAACGGGTCAATATTATGCCGCTTGGCTCCGCCGCCTTAGCGGGCACTAGCTTTCCTATCGACCGACACTATACCTGCGAACTTTTAGAATTTAGCGAACCGAGCCGCAACTCTTTAGACTCAGTATCAGATCGCGACTTTTTGATCGAGTTTTCGAGTGCCGCGAGTTTGATCATGATGCATCTTTCTAGAATGTGTGAAGATCTTATTTTGTGGGCGTCGGAAAACTACAAATTTATTGATATCGGTGACGCATTCTGTACCGGCTCGAGCATTATGCCGCAAAAGAAGAACCCTGATATTGCGGAGTTAGTGCGCGGCAAAAGCGCACGCGTAATCGGTAATCTGCAAGCCCTATTGGTCTTAATGAAAGCCCAGCCGCTCACTTACAATCGCGACAACCAAGAAGATAAACCAGCGATTTTTGATACGGTAGACACGGTCTACGCTAGCTTGCGCGTGTTTGCCGAGATGATCCCGAGCATTCGATTCAATCGCGACAAAATGTATCAATCTGCACTGGCAGGTTACGCCACAGCAACTGACTTAGCCGACTATTTGGTCAACAAGCAGGTGCCTTTTAGAGACGCACATGAAATCGTTGGTAATACCGTGCACTACGCCATCGAACAAGAAAAGCCGTTGGAGAATCTCAGCCTAAAAGAGCTGCAGAGCTTTGGTTCAATGATTGAAGAAGACGTGTTCCAAGTATTAACCTTAGAAGGGTCTCTGAACGCCAGAAACCACATTGGGGGTACAGCTCCTGAGCAAGTCACCAAAGCGGTAGCCGAGGCGAAACGTAAACTCGGCGGCTTTAAATAGCTCTCAGGTATCGTCTAAACAGCAAGAACTCTAATAATGCCCTTTGATGCTTGATATGATTGAGCAAGTTGGTCGTAAATCAAGCGATCTCTAAATACTTTACTGGAAGATTAACTATGAACTTATCTGAATCTAACGCTACTACACTCTCGCCAGCCGGCTCATCATCCGCGCTTAGCAAACTGTGCCTAGCGCTTATCTTTGGTTTATTGATTAGCGCCTGCGGTCAAAAAGGCCCGTTAATCGTTGAGCCAAGCGACCCAACGCCAACCGAAGCTCTGCAAGAA
>CAZOIG010000108.1:0-5987 GCA_964579235.1 uncultured Gammaproteobacteria bacterium | reverse complement strand
CGCAGGCGCACTGCAAGACCACCGACGCGCTGTGCTGCTGGGTACCGAGACCTTCGGTAAAGGATCGGTTCAAAGCGTAATGGAAATCAATGAAAACGAAGCGATAAAACTGACCACTTCTCGATATTACACGCCAAGCGGCGCATCAATTCAAGGATCGGGTATTCAACCCGACATTGAGGTCGCACAACGCTACCCTTCTGGTGAAGAAGCGACTGAAAGTCGCTTAAAAGAACGGGACCTTGCCAACAGCCTCGCAAAAGAAGGATCAACCCGAAATAAGACTGAATTGGCGAGCGAAGAAATAAAGCAACTGCTCGCGAACGACTATCAGCTATTCGAAGCGTATAAACTTATGCAGGGCTTAGTGCTGTTTTCAAACCAATAATACGCTCGCTTCGTTTTTTAGGCGAAACGAGCGTCGGCGGTTTATGCAAACTTATCGCTTGAGTGTTCGGTAGCCGTGTTGGACAAGAGAAACAACCTTGCCGTCGGCGTCGCGCTCGAAGGTAACCGTTTCTGCAGAAGAACCGTCTTTGCGCTTGCGCACAAATGTGTCGCCCTCAAGGTGCTCTAGGTTCTGAACGCTTGATGCTAACTCTCGACTCAGTAAGTCAACGCCAAACAAACCATCTTCATTTAGACCGATGTAGACCTCAGTTGGATAATTCGGCCAGTAGTAATGGCCTTCGTATTCGGCAAAAGAGTTCTTTTTGCGAGATTTCTTTTCACTTTTGTCACTACCATAGACCTTAGTAATAGCCGCTTCACTAAAACCGTATAGGCTTTTTACCATTGCGCCCGGCGACACATCATTGACGCTCACCATCATAGCTACAGCTATTTTCTTCGGAAGGCGCATAACGAATTCGGTTCGCGCACCGGGACAGTAACCACCATGACCCCAAAGTGTTCCCTGATCATAGCGACGCGTAACATAGGCTAAGCCCCACGCTGTTTCGTCAAATTCAGCCCCAACCCAGTGCACACGAAGCATGTTTTTAAGAGTGGTTGCTTTAAGAATTTCAGAACCGCCATTGTCGGCCAATCGAAAGTGCCATGCAGCGAATTTGGCCAAATCATTAACGCTTGATGCGATCCCCGCGGCTGGCGCGAACGCCGAAAAGCTGTGCGCTTGAACGGGCTTACGTTCACCTTTAGCGTCGCGCACGAAATAGCCTTGAGCAAACCCATTACCGACTAAGTCAAACGGCATATCGGTCGACGATTTATCCATGCCCAAGGGTGAGAAAATAGTTTGATCAACGTAGTCGCCCCAACTTTTACCGCTCACTGAGCTGATTGCCGCGCCCAACATTGACATACCTATATTTGAATACTGCTGGTAGTTGTAAGGGTTATAAAGTGCTTCTTGCGATTGAACCAGCTCAACTAAGGCGTCTGAGTCAGGGAAGCTGGTGTCTGCCCAATAATCACGATTACCCTCGCGAGGTAAACCTGAAACATGCGACAAAATACCGCGCATAGTGACCGGTTCTTCTGAGCCGAGTGAGTCAGGCATATCCATTGTGTTGTCGTAGGTCGACAAGGGCGCATCCAGACTCATTTTACCTTGATCAACTAAACTCATGGCCGCCACGCCGTTAAACAACTTAGAAACAGAACAAATACTAAACAGTGTGTCATTGCTCACCGGCGTATTAGTCTCAAAACTTTCAACACCGTATTGATGGCTCCAAATAATGTCTTGGTCGTGGACGATGCCAACCGCTGAACCCGGCACCGACTCTTTCGCAAGATTGACGTCAACATAGGCCTCCATTGCTCTAAAGCGAGAAGCTAAGGCTTCTTCAGGAGTAGCTGCACTGGCAGGCGCAACAATAATTGACGAGAGAGTGACGCTTAGTAATAGTCTTTTCAAAGTAATGACCTCGATATAGTGGATTTCTCGCTCAATCTTAACATTGCTGGGCTTAAAGGAAAGGATTGCATGGGCAGAGACGAGTCCATCTAAGCAAAATCGTAAATGAAACTTGATCGCATGCTCTTGATTCGAATTAAAGGCAAATAGATACTCAAGTCGATCAGTCATTAAGTAGCGTTTTCAATAAATCACTTCGACGGGGAAATTATTATGAAACGACCTATACCTAATTACACAACCTCGGTCGCAAGCGCTTTAGCGCTATTCGTATTATTCAGCCTGGCTCCAGCACAAGCCGAGCAAGCTACGTCAGACACCGCGACAGAATCAGAGATCGATTACATGAGTTTTTCGAGAGGCGTGTTGCTGGTTTCATTGAACGGTACCAGCGAGGAATTGAAACTGGGTACCCCTCAAGCACTTTTAGCAATTGACGGAGCGACTGGTGTCTATAGCCTTACGCCAAAGCCCGGCAACGAAAACAGCAAAATAGTGATGGAGTATGAGCTGCCGGCGCAGACTACTTTTGCACGTTTTAGAATTCCTAATGTGCTTGAAACACCGAGTCCCTACCAGACCTTCGTGAAATCAGTAGCGGTGTTTGGTGCATCAGACGCGACAGCGAACGATTACGAATTACTGGCAGAAACGCAACTCCAAGTGCATAGCCAGAAAAACCAATACAGCAGTTTCGATACAATTCTTACAAAGCCAATAACGCGACTGCGGCTTGAGTTAAGTGGTGGTTTGTCTATACAAACTGAAAAAACCTTCTTCGAGTTCAGTGAAATAGAAGGTTATGGAGCTCAAGCTGAAGTAGCCCTAGATGAGCGGTTCGCCGGCAGTTGGAAGGGGCGCGGAGTTCGTTTGGAGTTGCGACAAGACGGCCCAGTGGTCAGTGGCTGTTACGATAAAACGGGTGAGCTGTCTGGCACCGTCTCCGGCAATGTACTCAGAGCCACAGGGGTAGATATGAACGATTCGACTCGCAGTGCTTTTGTTTTGCTGATTAATGAAGACGGCGCGATCGATGGCGTGAGATCGTCTAACGGCGGGCCGTTTCGACGCTACTACGGTGAGGCAGCGGCTAATGGTGTAGCTCAGGGCTGCGCAAAGGAAGAGCCGATAACGTTGGGTTGTGGCTCGACCGTCTATGGCATCAATTTTGACTACGATTCAGCGCGTTTAAAACCGGACTCTCTGCCCGTGATCGAGCAGCTGTTTCAGGGCTTAAAAGGCGACACCAGCAGCGCAATAACGATCGAGGGACACACCTCGAGTGAAGGGTCTGATAGCTATAACCAAGCTTTGTCAGAACGTAGGGCGCAGGCCGTGGTGAGTGCTTTGGTCGCGAAAGGTATACCAGAAACTCAGCTTAATGGCTCAGGCTTGGGAGAGGCGCAACCCATAGCAAGCAATAAAGATGAGGTTGGTCGATCAATGAATCGTCGAGTAGAAGTAGTCTGTACCGATTAGGCAAGCTGAGCCGCCAACATCTCTATGTGTTTAGGGCCTACCTCGCAACATCCGCCGATGATTGTCGCGCCATCAGTGCGCCATTGTTTGGCGAAGTCTAGGTACTGTTCTGGACCCAAGTCTCTGCGTGTTTCAAGCTGATCTACTGTAGCGTTGATGTCGGTGAAATCTTGGGTGATGCGGGCAAAACCATTAGCATAAGCACCCAGCTCGATTTTACTGTCCAGTTCAGCTTTGCGCTGTTTAAGCTCACCAACGGCTTTAGACACTGCTTCGGGCGTAGAGCAATTTACTAAAACAGCCGCTGCGCCATATTGCTCCGCTACACCAAGCATGTCGGCCACCGGCTCGCCGGAACGTAATAGCGCGCCATCGTCATCGTTAACGGTCACGCCCATCCAAACCGGTTTGTTGTGTGCAGTCGCTCCCATTAACGCACCACTGGCTTGTTTGAGAGAAACCATAGTTTCCAGTAAATACAGATCCACAAACGGGGCTTGAATACCTGCGATTTCTGAGTAGATTTCGGCACCCTCTTCCAAATCAAGCACCAAATCTGGTCGGTAAGACTTGGCGTTCGGCCCCATACCACCAGCTATTAAACCCTTGCCGTGTTTATCCCTAGCTCGGCAGGCTATTTCACAAGCGCTTATAAGCAAATCTTCGAAATGTTCTTCCAAATCAAATTGCTGCAAACGATCGCGGTGCGTAGCGTAACTGTTGGTGGTCGCCACATCGGCGCCCGCATCAAAATATGAATTGTGAACGCGCTCTACTAGATCTGGTTCTTTTAGAAGGATTTCAGTTGCCCAAAGCGGGGTTACTTGATTTTTGGATAAGGCAACCAACTCTTGCCCCATACCACCGTCAAGGATAGTAAGGTTAGTCATAAGGAAATCAGGATTAAGGGTTTACGTCTTGATTAATGGGCGCAATTGCTATCGACACAGCGTTAGGCCCAAGGTCAATACTGGCGGCCAGCGTCATCACACCGAGGTAGAGTTTTATATCGTTGTTGGCGCAGGCCATTTTTAGTCTATCGAATTGCTCATTCTCAGAAATAGGCTTTGTGTCGCCAGCAACGCTAATGTTGATAAGGGGAGCAACAAGGCCTTCTAAAACGCGATCGTAACAGTATTGTAGAACTTTATTAATGGATTTCGTTTGGTCGCGACTTTTGAAGTCGACAATGGTGTTTTTGCCGTTTTGAGTATTACTGATCGGTACGATTGACAGCGCGTTGGCCATCATCGCCACGGGCAGGTTTAACGATTTTGTGCCGCGCTGTTTGTCACTTTGGCGAGCGTAGAGCGAGTCGGCGTAAACAGTGAAAGACTTAACTAGGTTCTTGAAATCGTCAATGATGGTGCGGTAATCAATGAGGTCTAAACCTTCGCTCAATAAGTCATCCGTGTACAAAGCAATCAGCCCTTGCCCTGCAGCGATACTATTGGTGTCGGTAACGCTGACTCGAAAGGGGTAGCTAATGCCCAAAGGGCTGCGGACGATTTTAGCCTCATCAACAATAGAGCCCGCCATTTTACGGCAACTTTTATAGACAGGCGTGTAGTGGCGGCTGCTGGTTTGGCACACTCCTACATCAAAGTTTGTGGCTACGCGTTTAAGTATATAACTGATGATCTCGTCGCTCTTTGGGGGGATAGAGCGAGCGTCTGCGTCGGTACCGATTCTGTCCGCGGAGTAGATGGGTAAGAGCGCGGCTTCCTCAGTGGTGTCTTCGTATTCAACCCCATCTAAATCGATGGTCAACGGCAACACTTTTATAGGTCGTCGCGATAGTTCCCTCTCAGGAACACAAGCAACTGAATCTATAATTAGCGCGTATTTCACTTACAACCACCCCAGTTTGGTCGGTTTTGTACGTTGTCGTAGCGACCTCGAGGTTTGACTTTAGCTATGCCGAGATTGTTACGGCTGGTCTTCTTGGTTGATCGGCGCAATGCCTACTGATACCGCGCCGGGTCCAACATTAATCGTGGCTCCAAGCGTCATAACACCAACATAGACCTCAACACCCGCATCGTCGCAGACGCTCTCAAGGCGTCGAAAACTAGGGTGTGCTCTAACTGTGTCTGGATCTCCAGCAACGCTGATGTTGATGAGCGGTGCAATCAAACCTTCTCGAGTTCGATCAATACAATACTCAAGAACTTTTTCCAGCGAGTTATCAAAGCCACGGGTCTTCAGATCAATAACATCAATGTTTTGATTTTGCGCGAGAGTGATGGGCGAGACTTGTAGCGCCTTTGCTATAACAGCGACTGGATACGAAACGGTTTTGTTGCCCTTAGATTTTTGGCGATGTCGAGCGTAAACGCTGTCGCGCACAATAATGAAGGTTTTAACCAGCGCTTTAAAGTCTTCAATGATTGGGCTGAATTCACTTAAGGCCATACCTGTTTGCAGTAAATCGTCAGAGTACAAGGCAATTAAACCTTGACCAGCAACAACAGTACCAGTATCAGAGCTTGTCATGCTGAACGGCGTGGTTAGCCCGTTTTCTTCTCGAATAGGCTGTGCGTCCGCTGCGATAGAATCCGATATGGATTTGCAACTATTGTAGATCGGGGTATACGACTGACCTACGGTTTGAAAAATAGCCACA
>CAZOIG010000107.1:0-2910 GCA_964579235.1 uncultured Gammaproteobacteria bacterium | reverse complement strand
GGCAACCAGCGTTGCCGTTTTAGGCTAGTAAACTCGCGTTGTTTGGCTGCAATGAACTTATCTAAACGTGCCAACTCTGGTGAGTTTGTATAAGTGTTTTCTAGGCCTAGGTGATAAAGATTCTCAAAAGTGTCGGCGTTGTCCATCAACTCAAACACTTCTTCCAAGCTAAATAACAACAGCTTATCCGTCTCTACCTCGGCTACGTCGATCGGCAGGTGAATATCGCGATCCAAGACCCGATTTAGGTTTTGCTGGGAAATCAGCACCCTGGCATAAGCTCCAAACACCGCTGAACGGGTGTTCGCAACTTGAGCCTCCCAACGGTATTGGTCGGCAGACGACGTCGCACCTAAGCCCACACGATCAAGCGCAAGCTCCAAATTACGCTCTGAGAACGCCAAATTCTCTTGATTAATCGCTGCTTCAGCGCGGGCTTGTAATACATCGGCCATCGCTAATACGGCTTCGCGAATCACGTCTAGCTGCACGCGTCGCAGCTCGCTATCGCTGGCGGACGCCAACAACGACTGAATCTTGGCGTTGGCAAAGCGACTGTCTGAATAGAGGGTTTGTGAGAAGCTCACCGCAAGATCAGTGGACTCCGCCGCAGCAAAACCGTTTTGGACGATCGGAGTGTCGTCGCGACGTTCCAGACGGTTCGCATCTAGGCTAATTTGAGGTAGTAAAGCGCTGCGAGCGGTATTGCGTTGTTGATAGGCAATACGTTGTGAATACTGCTCACCGCGCAACTCGCGATTATTTTGCAGCACTTCAGCCACAACCGAATCGAGCGTAAAGCGAGGCGCATCCAAACCTTGGCCAAAGCCTACGACATCAGCATTGATCAGTGTTTTAAAGTTGATCGCCACGCCAATAGCTTCGGCCGTTGCTTGATTGATCTGCAGCTTTGGCTTGGACTCCACCATGACTGGCTGTGCATTAGCGCGTTCGCCTAACAGCACAGCTTGGATATTCAAAGCATTGCGCCGAGCGGCTAATTGATACACTGAATCATTCATCGCAGTTGCCAAAACGCCCCGCTCTACAAGCCCCTTGCCCAAATAGCTGAACGTAGGAATGTCGCGTTCAATTAGATCGTTGATCAAGGTTTGCATCTTGTCAGTCGACATCCGTGGCAGCAAACCGATAATGGCCGCCTCTACGTTATCGGGCACAAATTGTATAAGTGGTCGGTCTGAACCATCGTGTGGGACAATATCGATACTCACCCCATTGTAGTTTTGCAAATACTGCTCGCGCAGCTGATTCGGCAAGGCATCGATGACCGTTTCATCGGCCAAAATAGCCAAACTACTGAAATCGACGACCTCGCGCAGGATGTCGATTGAGTCCAAAAACTGCGTGCTATAGGTCAAATAGTTGAGATTTTGCTTACCAGAGGAGCCCGATTCGAAAGGCGCGCCGATATTCTCGCTCTCAATCACGAAAGGCAGGAATGTAGGTTTGGCAAAATTGCGTCGCTGAATAGCGCGTTGGTTAGCCGCAAACCCCAGAACCAAAACCGCATCAATATCGGCTTCGGCGTAGATTTCTTCGAGGGCCTCGTTGACCTCTTGCGCTTGCCAACCTACCCGATACTCTACAATTTCTACTTCAAAATCAGAGCTTAGCAGTGCTTGTAATTCCTCAAGATAAAGCGAATCAAGAGGGTCAGAAAAGTACTCTTCTAAATGCTTAACGACTGCGATACTGACGGGCGTTTTAGCCTGTGCGGTGGCGATCTGAGCAAACGCCAGCAGTGCGAGCGTGGCTAAAGCAAGTATAAGTAACTGTTGGCTTCTGCTATGCCAACTTTGAATAAGCGTCCTCGCAGGGTGTTTTTGAACCATAGTGTGAGTGAACCTAGGTATTAACTGGCGGTCAACGCATCTAAGGCCGCGGTGTCGAGTTTCGCTTTATCAACCTTCAAATAAGCCACGGATTCGCCCTCAAAGACGATGACCTCTTCCACGCCATCAATCGCTTTAAAACGATCTCGGCACGCATCTAAAACATTGGGATTAATTTTGACTGTTAGGCTATCGAGCAATACAAACGGCTCGGTTTTGTAAGCAAACCAAGCCCATGCTGCCAAAATCAAAGCCATCACCACAAACGTGGTCTCAACCCCAAACTGACCGTAGAGCACACCGCCAAAAAAGCCACCGAAAAAGACCCCAGAAAACTGGAATGTATTGTAGACACCCATGGCCGAGCCCTTCCCCGCCGCCGGCGCAAGACGAGAGACTAACGAAGGAAGTAAGGCTTCAAGCGTATTGAAACCCCAAAAGAACAAGAACAACGCAGTGGTAATCAAAAGCGCGTTGACGGGGCCAACGACGATCAGAAAGAGTGCCGCAACAAGTAAGCAGATCGAAACGAAAAACACCCATTTATTGCGCGTGGGCGAACTCGCCGTCACCACCATCAACGCCATAAACGGAATCGACGCTAGTAAGGCTGGTAAATAAACCCGCCAATGCTCATTGGTATCCATATCCAAGCCATCTATTAAGACAATAGGGAAAATCACAAAGGTGGCGGTCAACGTGAAGTGCAATAGGAATATACCAATGTCGAGCTTGATCAAATTTGGGTCTTTGAGCAGCGACCACATTTGAGCCGGTACGGGTCGCACATCCATATTTCGCGTGGGAATAGGAGTCGGAACCACGCGCCAAACCATGATCAAGGCCAGTACGGCAAATATGGCGGTCATAATGAATAAACCGCGCACACCAATCCAAAACTCAAGAATAGGCGCGCTGATCATTGCTAGTAAGAACGAGCCACCGATCGATACACCAATAATTGCCATTGCTTTCGAGCGCTGGCTTTCACGAGTCAGATCACTGGTCAATGCCAACACTACGGCCGCGATCGCACCCATACCTTGAATCGCTCTTC
>CAZOIG010000106.1:0-1682 GCA_964579235.1 uncultured Gammaproteobacteria bacterium | reverse complement strand
CTTTGCGACGAATGTTGCCGTCATAGGCGTCACCCATACCGTAAATAACGGTCGGGTCGGTTTGTAAGCGCATGCCAATTCGAAGTCGGTTGTTGAATACGCCAGATATTTCAGGGCGTTCTTCTGGTACACCGGTTTCTTTCTCGATAATCGAAGCCATGATGAGCAGCTCATACTCCGTATTAAGCTTTAGATCGTCAGCCCGCCCTGCCCACGCCTCGGCCACAATGTCTTGCTGGCGCGTATAGGCCTGCTTTAGCACATCGAAATCGGAGTCTCCCTTGGTGTAAAAGTAGGTCTGTGGCGCAAATAAACCCTCTGGATGCTTACCTGGCGCACCCAGAGTGCGCATTATTTGCGCATTACTCATGTCGGCCAGCTCATCAACTAGGCCCTTCTGAGATTCCAGTTGTTGGCGGTATTCTTTAAACGTTTTGCCCTCAACCAATGTAATGGCGTACTGAATGACGCGACCGTCGATCAGTTTTTCAACCAATTCGGCCATGTTATTAACGTCGACTAAGTTGTACTCGCCTGCTTTAATTGAGGCGTCCGAGTGGTTCATCAACGTAAACGCTCTGAAAATATAGCGGTTGTCGATAATTTCTTCTTTCTCAAGATGCGCAGCAAGCCAAGCCACGCCTACACCTGAGGGCACCACTAAGGTTTTTGTACGGTTATCTAAGGGCTTATCTATCGCCTGCAGATAAACTAAGTAGGCGCCTAGGATGGCGACCAAAAATACAAAATAAAAGGCGAGTCTAATCGCTTTAAAGAGCGCCATAAGTGTTTTAGAGTTGTTTCAGAAGTCGAATAATTGCTGTACTTAGTTTAAATTCATTCGGCTCGAATGTCTTGCTCTCTAGCAGACTGTTTGCCAAGATTTCTCGTATTGGCCAGGCACCAATTACGCTGTTGGTGAGAACAATTTCGTCGGCAGTGGCAATTTCGGCTACCCCTATGCGGGTTTGGGTCGTGTTGTACTCACTTTGATCAAGGTTTTGCAGAACAAACTGGCGCATAACCCCAGCGACCCCTGCGGTATCTAGCGTGGGCGTGCTGATTGAATCACCGTGCCGCAGAAACACGTTCGCTTGGGTGGCTTCAATTAAGTGCTCCGCCTGATCAAACACCAGGGCTTCTTGCCAGCCTGCCTGCCAGCCGTTGCGAATCAAGATTTGCTCTAATCGGTTACCGTGTTTGATTCCAGCCAAACTTGGCTGGGTGCTTAAGCGAATGTCTGAAACACCCACCGCAACGCCCTTTTCCCAATTGCTTGACCGACGAGCCACCTCAGGTAGCTCGTGCAAGCTGAGTACCCGCGTTGGCTCGGCATGATCGGGGCTGGCATAGCCGCGCCCACCCTCACCAATGGTAACGGTCAGCCGCACTACGCCTTGCTCTATGGGTTCGCAAAAGCGTTCCAGCTCGTCAGCTACACGACTTATCTCAATTGGGATAGAAAGGCGCTCACAGGCTGTTGTGAGGCGGTCTAAATGCAGCTCTTTAAGGCGAGCTTTACCCTGCACAACATGAATCGTCTCGAATACACTGTGGCCATAGAGCAGCCCACGGTCGCTGGCAGAAAGCGAATGGCTAGGCACACCATTGACCCAAATCAAAGATGTGCTCATAAACGATCTTGTCTGTGCATCAGCGAGTGTTTAATCGCTAAATCGAGC
>CAZOIG010000105.1:0-1719 GCA_964579235.1 uncultured Gammaproteobacteria bacterium | reverse complement strand
TGCTTGGAGTTCTGGCAGTGGAGTACGTCCAAGGCAGGCGAGGATCTTAGTTCTGAGCAATTCCAGTTGGATAAACGCTTTAAACGCTGCCTCGCTGAAATATCCGATCTGAATATTGTCATTAGTCATTGCGGTTTGTCGCGTGCCATTGATCTATTGGTTAACGCGTGCAATGACAGCGTGTTTCTACCGCAGGCCGAACCAGCGCCGATCTTGATTTCTGGGATATACGAAGCGATCGGTAGAGAGGTTGATCACTTGTTCTTAATGGGTATGAGCGAGGAGTTTCCAGCACCGTTTGCGAAAACCGCGTTTATTCCTGCTAATGCATTGCTCAGCACCGCGAACCCCGCAGCGAACCACGAACGCCACTATGCGCAAATGAGTCAGGTTGTGCACAGTCTGATTGCAAGCGCCCAGGCTTGTCACATCAGCTACGCCCAACGGCTGCGTCTAGAGCCCGATGAGCGCAGAGCTGTGTCGCCATTGTTCCGTCATTCGCCAATGCTTAGCGTTGATTCAGCTAGTGAGTTACCGCCAAGCACGCTTTTAGAATCGTATAAAGACGAGAACGGCTTGGCATGGACGCAAGGCGTGACGGTTCCGCACGGCATGAGCGTATTCAAAGAACAGTCCAGTTGTGCGTTCAAAGCGTTCGCAACTCACCGTTTGAAGTGTCGGCATATTGATGAACCAGAGTTTGGCTTAGAGCCGAGTGTACAAGGCACGGTGATTCATGATCTATTACACCGAGTTTGGCAAGCCATTGGCAGTAAAGACCAGCTCGAAAATTGGTTTCGCCAAACTGTTGCCGAACAGACAGCGTATCTCGCGGCGTTGGTTAACCAGGCCTTGATAGAGCTTGAACAAGAGTTCAATTCTGAACAATTACAGCTGATTCGCAGGGAAGCGCAGCGTTATGTCAGCTTAATACGAGAATGGTTAGAGTTTGAGCTAAACCGACCACAGGGCTTTGCCGCAGTTGAGTTAGAGAAAGAGTTTGTGTCTGAATTAGGCGGCATTGAGTACAAAGGTAGCATTGATCGAATTGATGTCAGTGATGACGGGCAAGTCATCATCATGGACTACAAAACCGGCAAAGTGTCGCGCACCGAGTGGGAAGGCGAACGATTAGAAAATCCGCAAATGCCCTTGTATTTTCTCGCTCATCAGAAAGACAAGGCTAAGCCAGCAGATGGCGTGGCGTACGCACTGGTGCGACGTAATCAAATGAGCTTCTCGGAGCGTGCTGAAGAAGGTATTTTGAAAAAGCCTAGTAAGTTGAATGCATCTTCTGCTGATATTTGGCGTGTGTTGCGTGAACAGTGGCGACCGCAATTAGAAGATTTAGCAGCTGAGTTTTTAGCTGGTGAAGCGCGCGTAGACCCGATTAACGACAAAGCATGCAGCTATTGCCCATACGATGGTTTGTGTCGTGTTAAGCAACTCTATGGGCAGTTCAAAGGCGATGCTCCCGATTCGGACACAGAGGGAGGCGCTAGCTATGAATGACAGTGTTAGAGAGACGGGTTCGCTTAGCTCGATAGAGAAGAGTGATGCGCTCGCCCGCGAGATGGCCTTGCAGCCGGATGGCTCGTTTATCGTTCAGGCACCCGCAGGATCGGGTAAAACAGGCCTGCTGGTGTACCGTATTCTGCGCTTGTTGGCTATCAGTCAACAACCAGAAAGCGTGTTGGCGATTACGTTTACGCGCAAAGC
>CAZOIG010000104.1:0-3340 GCA_964579235.1 uncultured Gammaproteobacteria bacterium | reverse complement strand
CTTGAACTATTACTCTAGTGTTTCCTTAACCGAGTTGGCCTACTAAAACCAACCCGACGAGGCTCGATCTAGGCGAGCCTTACAACCAGCGAGCTGCGTGCTATAACGAGCGGCTCGCTGTGCGACACGGTCCGCCGTGCGTAACAACCATTCCTTGTTGTTGTGCGTCCCGCGCGAGTATCCACCTTGCCCTTCATGGTAATTGAGATATTGAGCGCGGGCATCCCATTTGGACACGCCGTTGATCTTGTAGGTGGTGTTCATATACCACTGTACAAAATCAAATGAATTGGCAAAATTGTCTCGGTCCTTAAAGCGCGCGCCAGTTTCTTGCTTGTACTGCGCCCAAGTGCTCTCTAATGCTTGCGAGTATCCATAGGCATCGCTCGGACGTCCACGCGGAATAAAACCTAGGAAATATTGCATTGCCGGTCTGGCATCGTGAACAAAAGCCGATTCCTGATAAATAATTGCCATTGGTACATGGATCGGCCCGCCCCATTTAGTAGAACTTTTTACCGCGCTTTTGTACCACTTCGGTTTTTCGGCGAAGATTGAACAAAGGTCTTCTCGATTGTTGGGTGGCTTGGTGGCGCAGGCAGTCAAAAGCCAAGCCATCGCGCATAACAGACCTGCTCTTCTGAACAGCTGCAATCCTGTGCGGTTATTAGAGATCAAGTTCATAAAATCAAACCCTAGGCTAAGATGAGATTTGCATAGCAAGTAAAAGCATTAAACCACCACTACTGCGTGGTGAAGGTTTTCTTTACATTACTTAATTGTCTGCGACTCACCTCTAGAGTTGTATCGCTGTCTTTTAGACTAACTCGATCTTGTCCGGCCTCCGTCTTGAATAGGCTCGCGATTTGCGCAATGTTGACAACCGAGTTTCGATGAACTCTCACCAACTCGTCCGGAAACTTTGCGACAAGCTCTTTTAGTACAACATCAACAATTATTTCTTGTCCGTCTTTGGTTGTGGCGTAGACCAGTTTGTCGGCGCTCTTGAAATAGACGATATCATTGATTGGCGTTTTCAATAGGCCGCTTTTAATGCGCGAAACGACGCTGGGGACTTGCTTGAACGTCACACCGCTTCGATCCAGTTTTTCTCTTAAGTTTACGATCTGCGGCTTAGAAATATTGCCAAGCTGAGCGATCGCGGCTTCCAAATCTTGGGCGGCAACGGGCTTTACTAAATAACCTGCGGCGTTAGCTTTAAATGCATCCAATGCGAACTGATCAAAAGCCGTGCAAAACACAATAGCTGGGGCGGGGTTATACGTGTCGACAATTGTTTGAGCGGCCTCTAAGCCATTACAACGCGGCATTTGAATGTCCATTAAGACGATGTCGGGATCTAGCTCTTTGACCTGTTCAATGGCCTGTAGGCCGTCTGCGGCCTCACCCACGATCTGTGTGTTGTTGATGCCCTGCAGGAGTCGACGAAGCCGAGATCGAGCCAATGGTTCATCGTCTACAATTAGTACCTTATTCATTCAACACCTGCTGCTTACGCTTAGCCTATCTAACATTTGAGATCGCACTTTCCAAACCCTCAAAGTATGCGCCGAGATCATTTTTTCTCGAACGATTTAGGCAGATTGATCAGCACGTGAAATATGCCGTCTTTCTGCTGCACCTTGAACGCATGATTTTCTGCAAACAAAACACTTAAGCGCTCGCGCGTGTTGTTGATCGCAACCCCATGACCCTCAGTTAAATCTGAACCCGTATTAAATGCATTACTGAGTTTAATAGAAATTTCATTGCTCGTCTCCTTGATACTCAAGTCGATAGTCGCCTCACTGGCGGGTAAGCCCGCGGCTATGCCGTACTTCAGCGCGTTCTCAAACAAGGGTTGCAGCAATAGCTTAGGCACCAAACAGTCTTGCGGTCTTTGAATATCAACCGCTTTGGAAACCCGCGGTGGCGGGTCAAACCGCCAAAACTCCAGCTCTAGATAGCGATCACACAGTTTTAGCTCCTTATCTAAACTGTGCAGGTCTTCACCCTCTTCCAAACTCACACGAAACAGCATAGACAGCGCTTGAATCGCATTTTCGGCTTGCTCCGCGTCGGTTGCTGCCAGTTCGCTTATGGTATTCAAGCTATTAAACAGAAAGTGTGGCTGGATCTTGGCTTGCAAAGCATGAATTCTAGATTGCGCCTCGGCCTTGCTGCGCGACTCCAAAATTTCCAGCAGGCGAAATAAACGCAGCAACAGAATACTCAAAAGAAGCATAACCAACACTCGTTGGCCAGTCTGCATGTCGAGCAAGTATGGGTTTACATTCAATGGGAGGATTAACAACACAAGGTACTCAAGCAAGACCACGGATGCACAGGCAATAGCGATTACCACAGCCGCACCCACACCCGCTGATAAGCGCTCTAACATGGGTTTGACTTTACAGAGCGTCACGCAGTTAATTAAAACCAAGACCTGCGCATAAAGCGTCCAAAGTCCGTAACTCGCTGTACTCAGCTCAAATGACCCAATCAGCCAAAAGCAACTGAGTAGAATTTGCGCTAACAAAACACTCAGTAAAAGAGCGTAGCTATTGCACAAATCAGGAAGAACAATCGGCTGCCTTGACGTCATTTTCGAACACTTTTCTACTTAAAATCAGGAGTAAAGTCTACCACGACCCCGAGTGCTCAGCCTTTGCGAAAGTAGACCCTAATACAGTCTTGCGACAGCTCAATTGCCTCGCCAAGTCAAAACTGTAAGCGTAAACCTTGACTCATCGTTGTTTTGCTCGCACAGCGCTTGATGAGATAAAGCTTGATCTAGCTCGAGCTGATTTGGCAATGGCGCGAGTGCCAGCAACCGGGTTTGTTGTGAGCCCATGCTTGAATCATCCCAAGTCGAATCAACCACTAACTCGAAAAGAATACAAACCGAATCATTGGTCTTGGCGACTTTACGCAGACTCATTGATTGTTTCATCCCAGATGCAGCCTCTTCGCCCAATAAGCCAAACTGAGCCACAGAGCTCACGCGCTTGCTGGTCGTAAGCGCCATACCGCTATCACTAAATTGCAATGAGTGCAGATAGGCTGGCATTGATTTATCGACCAACCACTGATTTAGCGCTAAAGCCTGAGCGTTCAATTCATTGAAATTCGCATCAAACACCATACTCTGTCGCAGAGCCTTTCGATTAAGTGCTTCATTTAGCCGGCTGGTAGTGCTGGAAGTGATCGCAAACAGCCCAAGAACCAAACTCAGCAACAGAGTTATCAGCAAGGCTACTCCTTGTTGATGTTGAAAGCGTTTAAAGGCTGGCACTTCGTATCCCCTCGGTGGTGGAATAATGTCTTTGAGGACTGGTTC
>CAZOIG010000103.1:0-11456 GCA_964579235.1 uncultured Gammaproteobacteria bacterium | reverse complement strand
GATAGCGAGTACAGCAAGGTTGGCGTCAAGCACCTCTCAGCCGGGGCCTGGGATCCTTGCCACTTCGCTACCAAGGAGCCGATTCGCAGCCTCTCGGACCTCAAGGGAAAGCGCGTATTTACGTTTCCCACAGCCGGTCGCTTCCTGACCCAGTTCGGCGTGGTTCCCGTGACCCTGCCCTGGGAGGACATTGAGGTGGCCGTGCAGACCGGGGAACTCGATGGCGTCGCCTGGTCCGGTATTACCGAAGATTACACGGTCGGTTGGGCCGACGTGACCAACTATTTTCTTACCAACAATATTTCCGGCGCCTGGGCGGGCTCCTTCTTTGCCAACATGGACCAGTACAACAAGCTGCCAGAGCGGCTGAAAGAACTTCTTCGTCTGACCATGGACAGCTCGCACTATTACCGGCAATGGTGGTATTGGGGAGGCGAGGCGGCCCTCAGGGTGAATGGCACCAAGATGGAGCTGACATCGATCCCCGACGAAGAGTGGGCGCAAGTGGAGGCTGCTGCGGTGAAGTTCTGGGACGAGATCGCATCGGAGTCGGCGACCAAGAAACGCGTCGTGGATATCTTCAAGCAGTACAATGCCGACATGCAGAAGGCCGGTCGGCCCTACCGTTACGGCTAATGGCGTCTGTCGGCAAAAGGCTTTGGCCTGGGCGATAGTGTTTCGGATTAGATGAACCCGAGTACGAGTTGTGGCGGCTAAACCGGACTATGGCACTCAGGGCTAAAGCCCAGTGCGGCACCTACCCGTATTTGAGAGGCGGCTCATGAAAACCAAAATTCTCCTCCCGTACTCAGTCCTTAACATTGTGCTCGCGATTGTGTCGGTTGCCTTTATCTTCCTGACACAAGACAAGTGGCTATGGTTGGGTGCCATGATTGCCGCGGCATCGGGGCCCTTGTACTTGATGCTGGTGGTCGGGTCTGGCCAGGTGGCCCGGACCTCCGCAAAGCTACCCGTCATGCAAGTGGCGAGCGCCGCTGGTCTGGTCATTGCGCTCTATGCTTTCATGGCTTTGGAGGCGGTATCGACAAGAGACTATGGCGCCCTGGTTATCAGCGCCTTTGGCGTAATTTTTGTGCAGTGGTATGTGCACATTTACTCCAGCTACAACAGAGAGAAGAGCCAAAGTATTGTTAAAGGTCAGCCACTGCCAGACATACCGTTGGAGCAGTTGGACGGCCAGTCGATTACTTCGGCGTCCTTTGTTGGAAAAAGTACGCTTATCGTTTTCTTTCGCGCAAACTGGTGTCCTCTGTGCATGGCGCAACTGAAAGAAATTGTCAGTCGAGCGGACCGATTGTTGGCGCTCGGTGTGAGGGTCCGATTTATCTCTAACCAAAGTGTGGAGAAATCGAAGAAACTCGCGGCCGAATTGAACCTACCGAGTCATGTTGAAATATTGTTTGATAGAGATCTGCGCGCAGCGAAGATCCTCGAGATTGAAGATATCGGTGGTACGCCGTGGGGCATGTTCGGTTATCCGCGGGATACGGTGATGGCGACGGTGATTGCACTTGACCCGGAAGGGCGCGTTATCTTTGGTGACGAGAGCGACAATTATCGAGTTCGACCCCACCCTGATCAATTCATGGATGTATTCGAGCGTTAAACCCCTTTGCTGTTAATGGTTCTGCACTCTCCCGTGGCGCTGTGAGCTTTGGCAGCGGAAATACTGATGTATCTATACGCTTGGTCATGCTTGAGCAGTTCTGGTCACACCTGCCGACTATGGATCACCAGGTGTCACCAATCCCTCGGAATAGTCGGGAGCTGTAGTCAGTCATAAGCTTCTGAAAAATATAGGAAATGGTGGGACCACAAGGACTGACCGGGCTGGCGCACCAGCGGGGCCGCCCCGGCCTTCGACCTGCCGATTATGAGTAGTAAGGACAGACCGAAATTCAGACACTAAGTGGAAGAAAGGTAAGCGTTTTTCTCCGTTCTTTATGGCATAACGTCTGAAACCGAACCTATCCCGAGCCTGGTTGTTGCTGGTTATCGAAACCGTTGCAGTAAGCCAAAGATTTGCAACAGCTTTTCAAACCGAACTTCCGAACCAGGGCCGAACTCTCCCTCGTTTGCTACCAACGACTGGCGTCGGTTACGACGGGTGTAATCGGGCAAAGTTTCCCATGCCAGATTGGCGGACTTCCGCTTTGCTGGAGATAGCGGTCGTAGTGGGAGCAGGCAGACCGATGTCCCTTGTCACCTCTTCAGGGACTATAAAGCTTGTATAAATGGCTTGGCAGTAAGGCCTCCAAATCCAATTTAATGCAGATGCCGGGTATTCTTGCCCATAAAAAAAACCATTCCAAGCCGCAAAGTCAACTCTCAGTTGCGTCGCCTCTCAGTATATCCCCGGAATCAACCGATAACGCACACGCTGCGCATAGTCTCGATAGCCCGGCAATTCTTCCTGGAGCGTATGATCTTCCAGTACAGTTCTGATCACCGCTATGATCAGCGCCACGGTTGCTGGAATAAGTGTCCACACCGAGCCTAAGGCAAGAACAATACCCAGCAGCGGCGGAATGTTTCCTGCATAACCCGGGTGGCGAACAATCCTGTATGGGCCACTGTCACACACCACATGCCCTTGATCCATCTGAATGCGCACCACACTGAAGAAGAAGCGGTTCTCTGCCAATGACCAAGCAGAGAAAGCATACCCTAGCGTGATCAAGATGAAACCAATCACTATGAGCCATAGTGGAAATACGGGTGACCAGCCATAGCGGTGATCCAGCCCTGCTACTATGACCATTGGAAACCCTAAACTTATCGCCATGAGTGGAGCAAGCACTTTGTCCCAGGCCTTTGCGCTTTTGAAATTCTCGGTGCTTTGTCGTTCGGCCATTAACCCGGGATGTCGCCACTCCGCCCAGATTCGACCCCCTATGCCGGCGGCAATGATCAGCAGGGAATACATCCAAGCCTGCCACCAACCGAAATCCCCGCCGCATACAAATAGAACCAGTGGGATAAAAAGATACACGACAGTTAATCCTATCCACTGCCGAGGGGTCGCTGTTTTAACTGACTTTTGACTAACCGTGTTTGATGACATGGTATTACCCAAGATTAGGCGCAATTTATTAATAGCCCAACAGTCAGTCCAGCACACCTTATTCCTGATTTATCTGCGATATGGGAACTATTTTACAATTCTCAAATGAAACATTAGCTGGCAAATGGAACCTTATTTGTGCGTTCATGATGCCGGCAACTTCCATGCCTTCTATCAATTTGCAGTCGGCTGATTTGAGTGCCTCGCTGACCTTCCCCCCGCAGGTTGCTGGTTTACTCTAAACCGAATTAGCATAAGGAGACTGGCAACACCTAATACGATTTCAATTACAGCGGCAGCTACAATGCTTGTATCGGGTAGGCCATCAAATATAAATCCGATCAGGCGGCCAGCGCCATAAGGTAAATAGATTAGCGTTGAAATCAGCCAGGCTTGAGCCCTCAGTGCTGCGACGCGAACGCTTGCCAGTATGTATAGTCCGGCAGCGATCAACATACCGGCTGGAGCACGAAGTTCGCTGATTAGGCTGGGATTTTCACCCAGCGAGATACTGCTGCTCGCATAGAATCCAGTGGGTGAGAGTGTAATGCTCAATCCAATCGCTAAAAGTATCGTACCGCACAACAGCAAGGTGCATAGCGTTATGCATTTTTTCAATCTTTTCATGGATGTCTCCTCAATTGCGAGTGTTGTTGAACAGTGGTTTTAGACCATCTTTATTTGGATAGCCGTTAGGTATTCCAGATACCAGACGCCACAGCCTTGCTGATGTATTCACTAAAGTCTGTGGGCGCACGACCTAACGCCTCCACTACGCCGTTTTCGACATTGGCATTACGGCCATCAAATACCACAGTAAAAAGCTCGCGCATTAACCACTGAACATCGTCGGGTAAGCCCATCGCGCGAAGGTTATCGATATACTCATCAACGCTAACTGGCTTAAGTTTGATAGTTTTTCCCGTGGCGTTGCTAATTTCCTCAATGCAATCAGCAAAGGTCATCAAGCGTGGCCCGGTTACTTCAAATAGGCGATTTGTCAATTGATCCTGGGTCAGCGCAGCAACGGCTACATCAGCAATATCATCAACATCAATAAACGGCTCCAGCACTTTAGATTCGGGTAAAATCATTTCGCCAGAAAGAATGCCTTCCAACATAAAACCTTCGCTAAAGTTTTGTGTAAACCAACTGGCGCGTACTACATTCCATTGCAATCCGCTTTGCATAAGTACTTGCTCAGCCTGTTGCGCACCTTCTTCGCCGCGCCCGGAAAGCAGTACTATTTTTTTCAATCCCGTCTCTAAGGCGAGATCGCAAAAGGCTTGGATAATATCTGCCGCGCCAGGTACCGCCAGGTCGGGTTGAAACGATACGTACGCTGATGTGGTGCCCTCCATAGCCGCCTGCCAGGTGTCGCTGTTGTACCAGTCGAAGGGAATTGCCGATGAGCGTGACACGCCGCGGGTGGTCACACCCATTGCAGTCAATTGTTGCTCCACGCGCTTGCCTGTTTTGCCCGAGTTGCCAATGATCAAAGTGGTTTCTGTGTGCATGTTAGATTGCCTCCAAAAATGGGTTTCGTTTGCCCGCCTGTCGATTGCTCAGTCAGGAGGTGTTACTATGCGCCAAGTTAAATAGATTATTAATGACTAAAAAGACACTATTTATTGCAGATCGTCTACTATGGTGTGTTTATTCTGCTTTCATGAGATGCTTGGAATATGGTTGATTACGAACGTGACTTTCCCTCCTTGGCCGACCCGCTGGGCGAAACCCTTTACCAGTTGCGGCTGGATGGCAGCCTTTACGCGCTTTCTCAGCTGAGTGCACCCTGGGGCATCGATATGCCTGCCTTACCCGGCAAAATGATGTTCCATATCGTCACCTCGGGTAGCTGCTGGCTACAGATTCAAGGCGAGCCGCCTGTAGAATTGCAGCAAGGCAGTTTGGTGTTGCTGCCCAAGGGCCGCGGCCATTTGCTGCTAGACTCACCAGCGGCCGAAACCCAGCCATTCTTCGACCTACCGGTGCAACAAATCAACGAACGGTTTGAGACCTTAACTTATGGCGGCAACGGCAAGATCACCAGGCTGACGTGTTGCGTAATTGATTTTGACCACACAACAGGCCATCAGCTGATCAGTCAGTTACCCGAGGTTTTGCATATCAATAGCCTTGATAACGAAGTGGATGGCTGGTTAGAGCAATCGCTGCGATTTTTGGCGCGCGAAGCACGTGAGCAACGACCGGGTGGGCAGACCATTATGGCTAACCTGGCGGATATTTTAGTCATACAGGCTATTCGAAACTGGATCGACATCGCGCCAGAAGCAAACAATGGATGGCTTTCTGCATTGCGTGATAAGCACATAGGTAATGCGTTAGTCGCCATTCATCGCAATCCAGAGCAAAACTGGAGTGTTGAGCTGCTAGCAAAAAAAGTCGGTTTGTCGAGGTCAGGATTTTCTGCTCGGTTTACCGCGCTGGTCGGCGAATCGGTGATGCAATATGTGACTCGCTGGCGTATGTTGCTTGCACGAAGTAAGTTGCTAGAGGGTCAGATTACGCTGGCCGAATTGTCCGAACAGTTGGGTTATCAGTCCGAAGCCGCTTTTTCGCGAGCGTTTAAGCGTACTGTCGGGGTGTCACCTGGCGCCGTCAAGCATTTGCATCCGTAAGAATCTGAAGCGACACAGCAATGGCATTTATCGGGATTGCCTAAAAATAGCTAAATTCAACTCAACAGGTTGGCCTAGCCAATAGGCGAACTCGGTATGATCCAATAAATCGTTGCCGGTGAGCGCATGAATTAAAACTGTTAGATGCGCTCTTTTCAGTTCCAGCCACGGTATAAAGCGCTCAAAATCTTTTGAACCAAACGTAATCTGACAACTCCAGCAGGGGTGAGGACCAACCAGCTTCTCGTGAAATTGCCCCACTTTTAAATCAAACTGATCTCCGGCTTGTTGACACAATGATTTTGCGATGTGCTTATCATACTCATCAAAATAGACATGAGCATGATAAGCCTTATGTGAATTGATCGGTCTTTTTATATCTATCATGACATTCTTTAACTACGCTTTTCTTGCGATCAAAAAGATATTGTTTTTTGAGCTGTCCCAACGATGTTCAATTTCAAAACCTGATAATAGGTGCTCTTGTAGCAATTGGTCTCTTTTAAAAAAATAGACCATAGGGAATACGCCGATTCTATGCATCAATGGCCAAATAACTTTTAGCAACTGCATAAAGCCGGTCAGGCAAACTGTGCTGGAGACAGGATGACCACTAGGCCGTAGCATCTGATGCAGTGTTTGAATAACTGCCGATCGATCGCTTAGCAAATGTAAAATGCTGTGCGCCAGAATGACATCATATTTTTTATCGGTATCAGCCAGTTGCCCAATATCTTGACAAGTGAAATTAACATTACTGATATTTTGTTTCAGCGCTTTTTCTTTGGCGATAGCAATCATTGCATCAGAAAAATCGATACCGTCAATCTGCGCTACAAAAGGAGCATGGGCTAGTGCCGTAGTGCCCGTGCCACAGCCAACTTCAAGCACCGTCATTTCAGGCTTAAACAAGTTCTGTGTGAGTTCTAACTTTTGCTGATAGATGTTTTCATCCGGCACAGGCTTCTGCGAATACTTTCTCGCGATTTTGTTCCAGAAAGATGACTCTTTATTCATGCTTAACTACAAATAGACGAATTATGTTCAATTGCTTTATGCCTTGATTTAAAAAATTGAAAGAGTTTATTGATGAGTCCGTTAGCAATTAAGCCTGTTGGGAATGCTATCACAAACGCAATAAGCCACTGCTTAGGCCATTCTTGGAACGTTGCCAATGCCAGACTACTGTCGAGAGTAAACATCACCAGAGACATACTGCCAGACATGATAAGCGACATAAAAAATGAAAAGGCAACGCGTTCAAGCGATATCGATCTCATTGAGTACCCTCCATCGTAATTATGCAATTAACCTACTTTAGTCGGCTAAAGCGCCAAGCGTATTGTTAAGTTGGTTGGCAAGCTCAGTGTCGGTTATCACAATTTCGTCTTGATCAAAATTGTCATAAAAACTTGGCAATGAAAACTCCCCGACGATCTCGCCGCCAAAAAAAGGCATTGAGTTCACCGCAAATTGTAATACGTTGCTAGCGCCGCCAGGCCCTGGCGAGGTCGCTAACAACACCATCTTTTTTTGCTTAAAGATATTTCTATCTAGTCGCGAGCACCAATCGAGTAGGTTTTTAAAGGCAGCTGTGTAGCTGCCATTATGCTCTGCCAACGAGATCAAAACGGCATCGGCTTTCGCTACCATGTCAGAAAACTGCTGTGCGGCATTTGGTATACCATGAGCCTGCTCGAGGTCTTCGCTGTATATGGGCATTTCATAGTCATTAATATCAAGCGTGCTGACCCTGCTATGACTAAGCTGTTTTATTGCACCGCGAACAAGCGCCTTGTTGATGGATTTTTTACTGTTGCTTGCAGCAAAAGCGAGAATGTTCATGAGATGGTTCCTCTAAATTGAATGCTATTCGAGATGACCAAATTGGCCGTGCTGGTATCGTTCCTGAGCTTGATTCAGTGCCCGCTTATCACGCATCGCAAACGGACCCGCTTGCAAAAACGGTTCGTTAATCGCCGCGGCGGAAACAATCACCAGGTGTGCTTTTGATTCAGTAATCGCAGACAGTTTGATATTGCTGCTAGATGAACCTAAAGCGATGGCATTGCCGCTTGAGAGTAACTCCTCATCGTCTCCATGTTGTAAGTTGAGGCTGCCGGAAAACACATAAATCCAGGTATGCTCACCCTGACGGGGTTGAACGACCATAATTCCGCCGTTAGCGATGGATGCGTCCAGTAGGGTGGTCGGTTGTTTTGAAATTGTTGCGCCTTGTACGCCCTGATACTCTCCCAACACCACTCGAATACGCCGCTTTGAGTCGGTGATCACCGGAATGTCGGTTGCGCGAACCAGCGTTGACTCCGGTGCAGCGTTTCGCTCTGCGTCAGGCATATTGACGAACATCTGTAGGCCGTGTATCCGTGACCCTGCTCGAGGGTATTCGTCGTGCACCACGCCGCTACCCGCACTTAGCCAGTACAAGTCGCCTGGCAGTAAATCGAAATCATTGCCGAGTGAATCGCGGTTGTGAAAGCGTCCAATACTATCTTCGAACAACACGGATACAGCAGACAATCCAGCATGAGGGTGCGCGCCAAAGGTCGGACCAGTCATTTGGTAGTGATCCACCATAATGAGTGGATCCATACGCCCACCAAACTGAGGGTGCTTGAACGATGTTGCTGTAAATCCTTGGCCAACCGAAAATGGCTTACCTTGTGTTGCTCTGGGGCTATGCACCTTGTTGATGTCGTTGTTTGCTACTTCACTGACTGACTGGGTATTTGCTAATGCCTGGTTCATGATCGCCTGCCTCGTTAACGTGATTGATGTGAGCATTCTATATTGAGAACGGAAAAGGGCTAAATAGCCTAAAAGTGAACGTATCGTTCTATATATAGATCAAACGAGCTATGATTACGCGTGCCGTTTGTATGAGTTGTTTCTTTTTCGGATTGGCTGGTTATAGAGAGTGAACTGAAGTGATTGATTTAAACGACTATTTCTACTTTGTTGAGGTGGTAGAAAAGCAAGGATTCTCTGCTGCCGCTGACCAACTCAATATGCCTAAGTCGAGGCTCAGCAGGCATGTCAAAAATCTAGAGGAACGACTCGATACCCGCCTGATCCAGCGTACATCGAGGCAGTTCCATGTCACTGATGCAGGAAGACTGTTTTATCAACATGCGCGAAGTATGCTCGATGAAGTGGCGCTTACCGAATCCGTTATGAAACAGCAAAAACAGGTGCTTTCAGGGCGAGTCAGTTTGAGCTGTTCGGTGGGTGTGGCCCAGTTTGGTCTACAGCAACTGCTGATTGAGTTTTTAAGACAGAACCCGAAAGTCGAGTTGATCGAGCACGTGACCAACCAAAAAGTCGATTTGATTTCGTCGGGCATTGATATGGCCGTGAGAGGGCATGTCGAGCCACTCCCTGATTCAAGCCTGATTCAACGTCACCTGGCAACGGTGCCCTGGCACTTATTTGCTGGGCAAGCGTACCTTGAGCAATATGGAGAGCCAAGTTCACCCTATGACCTGTTTAAACAAAAAGCGCTAAAAGTGGGGTGGCAGCCATCAGAGGGGCATTGGAATTTAGAAAATACCGAGGGAGTAAAAACGGTAGTACCGTTTAATGCTGTATTGAGTAGTGATGATATGAGTACATTAAAAAAAGCTGCCATTACCGGCTTGGGTATTGTCGCCTTGCCCGCGTATACCTGCCAAGCTGAGGTAAAGGCGAATCATTTAAAGCGTGTACTTCCTGATTGGCATGCCGGTGAAGCTCAGCTCTCACTGCTTTTTCCACATAGGAAAGGTATTTCTGGGCAAGTTAAGGCACTGCGTGACTACTTGTTAGAAGAGGTCAATGAGTATGTGAAATTGGATGTTTGAGCAGGCAGTGGATTTGCATCGAAAATTCAGCCGACTTTGAACAATGTTTGCAAGGTGGCCTGATCCACTAGAGAGCAAATATCTATTGGCTGTTGATTTGCATTTAAAACTGACCCAGTAGGGTGCACCTGGATGAGAAGCAGCGTTGGCTGGGACTAAGTATTCGTGCCACGGAAGCTGGTGGGCCCGATGATCGGACGGGTGTCGTTGAGTTTGTCGCGCGCTTCAAAATTGATGGCAAGGGTCATCGCCTCCATGAGATCAGCCGCTTTGATAAAATCGATGGTCGCTGGTATTACCTGGGTGGAAAGCACTTGTAGTGTAGCCATCCACCCGCCGACTATGGGTAACCAGATGTAACCCATGCCCCCGGAATAGTCGGATGCTCTTGCTATAGCTAACTCTATGATTTACAAGGAAAATGGTGGGCCCAGAAGGACTTGAACCTTCGACCTGCCGATTATGAGGAGCTGGGAGAGGGCAGAACTGGGTCAGTAAGCCGAAGAAAGGTAACAAGATTTCCTGGAGCTGAGCCGTCGATACTCCGAAACCGAGCCTTATCCGAACTTCGCTCGGCTCGAAGACCGAGGCCCTTTGCCCCAAGCCAAAGAATTCCAACAGATTTTCCCAACCGAACTCCGAACCAGGGCCGAAACCTTGGCTGTCGATGGCGACCACTTACTCCTGCGAATCCAATTGATCAACACAATACCCTGCTATCTTCAATGGAAAAGCGGTCCTTTCCAGGTGAAGAGATTTGATAGGTGAAAACTTCCGCTTTCACCTCATTCGAGACCTTAGTGGGGCCAGAATTAAGCATTTCTAAGGTCGCAAATGTGCCAGAAGGGGACATCCCTGATCCGATGCCAAGCAATAAAAAGCCCACAAACGTGGGCTTAGGCAAAGAGTACAGCTAGGGTCTTTTACTTCACATCAATCCGCTTTGGTTCAGCAGCTTGCTTCTCCGAGGCAGGAACTGTCAATTTCAACACACCGTTCTTGAACTTTGCCTTTATGTCGGCCTCTTTGACATCAGAACCTAAGTTAAAACTGCGCATGAATTTCCCAGAGCGACGCTCCTTGCGTATAACCTTGCCATCTTCTTCTTCAGTTTTCTCCTCCTCGGTACTGGCCTCAATTGTCAATACGCCATTGTCCAAGGTTACCGACAAGTCTTCGTTACTCACGCCAGGAAGATCAGCCGTGATCTCGTATTTGCCTTTCTTCTCTTTGATATCAACTCGCGGTGAAAAGAAGTCAGCAGTCATCTCCTTGCTAACTGCGGGGCTCCAGAAGTGGTTAAACAAGTTATCCAGATCAAAAAGCGAATCTCTTGGTATCAGCGACATGACACTACCCCTTCTTTTTGAAGATTAAAAAAACGCGATACGCAATCTGCTATATCACCATAGCGTTAAAGGTTACGATATTCGTCATTTTTCCTCTTTGATCGGGATCAACTTCGGATTTGAAATCACCAGAGGAATCGTCCGCTATGAGTCGGATGCGGCCCTTTTGGCCATTTTGCACCATATTTCCGCTTTTAGGCGAAAGCGGACGGATCGGGCCCTAGAATGGGCCAACTGGTGAGAAGTGTCCGCTATCACCTCGGAGAGGACGTTGCATCAGAGATGATACTTCAATTCGATAGTTTCGTTTTGATGTCTGTGGGTAAGACTAATTGGAACTTGAAACCGTGAAATCTTCAAGAACTCTTTAGGTTCTGTCTAAATCGGCCTGAATCCAGATCTGCGAAAGACGATGCATATCGTAGAGTTCGTACAATGCACTCTTGGCCTGCTTGTCCGCCCACAAGCCCTCGGCATCGAATTGCTCCAATGACTCAACAGATGGTTTTTGACTGGGCTG
>CAZOIG010000102.1:0-1603 GCA_964579235.1 uncultured Gammaproteobacteria bacterium | reverse complement strand
TTAATGCTAGGCGTAAGTTGCGGAACCCTTATCCTCGGTGTCAGTTGTGCGTATATCGTCAGCAACTATCGCTTCCCGGGCGACAAAGTATGGACTTGGTTATTAATCCTACCTCTCGCGATGCCCACCTACATCATTGCGTATTCCTATACGGGGATACTTGATATTTCAGGCCCAGTTCAGACTTTTATTCGGGATTATTTCGGCTTGGCCTTCGGAGAATACTGGTTCCCAGAAATTCGCAGTCTGACTGGTGCGATTGTGGTTTTTTCTCTGGTTCTATACCCCTACGTTTATCTCCTAGTTCGCTCAGCTTTATTGAGTCAATCACCCAATCTTGGCGCAACAGCTAGACTATTTGGCTATTCTCGCTGGCAAAGGATACGCCGGGTTACTTTGCCACTCGCGCGTCCAGCTATTGTGGCAGGAGTGTCTTTAGCGCTCATGGAAGCTCTCGCCGATTTTGGCGCGGTCAGCTATTTCGGCGTTGATACGTTTACCACCGGCATTTACAGAACCTGGAACGGTCTGAACAGTGCCGCAGGCGCAGCCCAACTCTCACTCACTCTGCTCTGCTTTATCGCCCTATTAGTGCTGCTAGAGCAATATTCCCGCCGCCGCGCTCGCTACGAATTAAAAAATCAATCCAGTAAGATCGAGCGAAGGCCACTCAAAGGAGGAAAGCTCTGGCTAGCAGTGGTGATTATGAGCCTACCGATTGGTTTCGGCTTCGTGCTGCCCGTAAGCCAACTCTTGGTCTGGGCGATTCAAAATATGGATCCGCTAGGATGGTCGGCTTACCTAGACTTGGTTCGCAATACGGTCACCGTGGCAACCGCAACCGCTCTGCTCGCTACGCTAATGGCTTTGCTTGTGCTTTATGCCTTGCGCGCTGAACAAACGATTCTGCACAAAAGCATTAAAACCATTATTGGCCTTGGTTACGCAGTGCCAGGCATTGTCATTGCCGTTGGCACGTTGATTCCCTTGGCACTATTCGACAACGCCCTAGATAGCTTGATGCGTGAGTGGTTTGGTTTTTCTACTGGTTTACTTTTAAGCGGAACAATCGCTGCACTTATTTTGGCTTATTTGGTTCGCTTTTTAACCGTGTCGATTAATGCGCTTGAACCGGGTTTTGGCGCGATACCTCAGTCGTTAGACATGGTGAGCCGAACCCTTGGCGAGCGCCAGTTTGGAGTATTGCGTCGTGTACACCTTCCGCTTCTAAGGCCAAGCGTGGTCAGCGCTGCGCTTATAGTGTTTGTAGAAACCATGAAGGAGTTGCCAGCCACACTCATTTTGCGCCCGTTCAACTTCAATACCTTAGCTGTGCGCGCTTACGAATTGGCCTCGGACGAGCGCTTGCCCGAGGCAGCTTTAGCGTCACTCACCATTGTCGCAGTGGGTTTGCTGCCTTTGATATTCTTAAGCAAACTGATGGATCAAAACAAGCAGGGCTGACCGCTCTGGAAAGCAATTAGGTTAGCAATAAGCTAGGACTGGCAGTCTGAGCACAAACCGTAAAGATACAGCGAGGGGTCTTGCAAATCGAAATTGTGCTTTTTGGCTGCTTGTCGCTGCCGTTCCTCAATTTCAGGAT
>CAZOIG010000101.1:0-8377 GCA_964579235.1 uncultured Gammaproteobacteria bacterium | reverse complement strand
CTCTATGTAGTCTTTCATGCTGCCTTTCGGCGGGATGATTACGACGGTCGAACCGCTCATTAAGTGATCGCCAGTGGTTAAAAAACCATGTTCTTCTATTAAGTAACAGTAGTGGTTGGCGACATGGCCGGGGGTATGAATGGCTCGAACTACTTGTTGGTCATGTTCAAAGCGTTGATCATCCACGGGTTCAATATTCGGAATGAAACTCAAGTCCTCATAGTCTTGGCCGGCTGGCGCTCTTTGGCCAATAACGTCTACCTGCGGCAAGGCTTTTTGAAGGGCCGCAACAGCGGGGCTGTGGTCACTGTGAGTATGACTGGAAAACAGTTTAGTGATGGGGGCTTGTAGGGTGTCTTGCGACGCGAGTATGTTCTGAACATGGGACTCCAATAACGGTCCGGCATCGAACACCGCTAGTTCTGTGTCGCCATAGATATACGTGTTTGTGCCGGGTCCGGTCATGGCACTTGGGTTATTAGCGCAAAGCCGATAGAGGTTCTGCCGCAATTCGCTTAGTTCACCTGGTATGGGCTCGGGTGGTCTACTGTTTGTCGTTTTGGTCATCTGATAATCCGATCTGTCGGGGTCTACTGTTTCGCCGCTGCCATGGATTGTTTGAACAATTTAATCAGTAATTCAACATTGTGCAGGCCGGCGTAACCCGGACGAATAATACAGGCGATTCGGCGATGTGGGCCGGGCTCTGAGAGTCGAATGGCTCTGAGCTCCGTGTAGCTGCCGGTTAAGGACTCTAAGGCCATTTGCGGGACTAGGGTTGAGCCAAGTCGGCCGAGCACCATTTGAATCAAAGTATTGAGACTGGTAGCGCTGAGTTCGTGTTGTTCGCTCGACTCAAATCGGCACACCGATAAGGCTTGGTCCTTTAGGCAGTGGCCATCCTTGAGTAGCATCAAGTGAGCCTCTTGTAGGTCCTTTCCGCTGACCTCACTTTGTCCCGGTTTTGAGTCTTCGGTATGTGTGATCCAATAGAAGTCTTCTTCCCAAAACTCGAAACCTAATAAGCCTTGAATGTCATAGGGCAACGCCAAGATCGCTGTGTCGATATCACCATTTTTAACAGCTTGAACAAGTTCATGTGATTGCGCTTCCTGAACGGTTAATTCAAGTTTTGGATACGCTTCTTTGATCGCAGGAAGGACGATGGGCAAGATAAACGGCGCAATGGTTGGGATTATGCCAATCGTCATAGGGTGGCTTAACGGTGAGTGTTGCGCCTCAGCCAATTTGTGCAGATCGTTCAATTGTAATTTGATAACCCGAGCCTTATCTAAAACCTCTTGTCCCGCAGGGGTGATGAGCACGCGCTTGTTATCTCGTTCAAAAATAAGCAGCCCCAGCTGCTTTTCCAGCTCTGCAATAGCAGTGCTGAGTGCTGATTGGGATACCGAGCACTCCAACGCGGCATTTTTGAAATGCAAATGACGCTCCACAGCGAGCGCATAATTGAGTTGGCGAAGTGTGATCATGGCAGGATATTGGGCTCAGGTTGTCGAGTGGGGTAGAGATGATTGAGTCTGATGTTCTGTAAAACCGATCATAACAATAATTATATTCAATTTTAAAGAATATCTATTGGGGCTTATTATCCTTCTCGTGAAACACCCTGTTCACTAGCGCTTAGCTAAAGTGATGGGGCAATAAATACGCGATTTAAATCGATTAACACTTTTTTACTAATGGAGTACACCATGGCAACAGTTAACACCACGATCAAACCTTTTACCGCTACCGCATTCAAAGACGGCGAATTCATCGATATCAGTTCTGATGACGTTTTGGGCAAGTGGGCTATTTTCTTCTTCTACCCAGCAGACTTCACATTTGTTTGCCCAACTGAGCTGGGTGATTTGGCTGACCATTATGAAGAGTTAAGCCAGCGCGGCGTAGAAGTGTACTCGGTTTCGACTGACACGCACTTTACTCACAAAGCATGGCACGATGCGTCTGACACGATTGGCAAGATCAAGTACACAATGATCGGTGACCCGAACGGTACAGTGACAAACAACTTCGGTGTAATGCGTGAAGGCCAAGGCCTAGCTGATCGAGCAAGCTTTGTTGTTGATCCAGATGGCGTTATCCAAGCGATGGAAATTACTGCTGAAGGCGTCGGTCGTGATGCGGCTGAGTTGGTTCGCAAGGTGAAAGCAGCTCAATACGTGCGCGAGAATCCAGGCGAAGTATGCCCAGCAAAATGGAAAGAAGGCGAAGAAACTCTAGCGCCTTCACTAGACCTAGTAGGTCAAATCTAAACGGGTGCGTTAACCGCCTTTGATTAAGGAGCCAGAGTGGAGATTAGTTAACTCTGGCTCCCTGATTTTCCCAACACATTTACTAATGGTGGCGGTCCCCACAATCTGTAACTCAGTTGATGCAACGTAAACCCGTTTGAGACTTTTTAAACATATTAATTCATTAGAGAACTACCATGATTGAACAAAATATTTTAGCTTCATTGCGCCAATACACTGCGTCAATGCAACGCGCTGTGCAATTGGTCGTTAAAACGGGTGAGCACAGCAAACGAGCAGAACTCCTTGAGTTTCTTGAGCAAGTGGCGAGTGTCTCTGATCATCTCACTGTGATCGAAGAAGACACTGAGCAACTTCGCAGCGCTATTTCTTTTCGTTTGGATGTAGACAACGGTGATGGTTTCCAAGATACCGGGATTCATTTTTCAGGAATCCCCAGTGGTCACGAATTCAATTCTTTGGTGCTGGCTATTTTGCGCGCATCGGGAACGCCGTTGAAGCTAGATCAAAGCTTGCAAGACATGATCGCGGGCTTTAATCAGACTTTAAACTTTGAGGTGTTTGTCAGCTTGAGCTGTCATAACTGCCCAGAGGTAGTGCAAGGGTTGAATCAGTTCGCCTTGTTGAATGAGCACATTCAGGTCGAAATGATCGACGGCGGCTTATTTCAAGACATCGTCGCCGAGCGAGACATTCAAGGTGTGCCGAGCGTTTATTTGAATGGCGAGCTATTCGCCAACGGAAAGGTTGATACAGCAGCGTTGATCGATAAGTTGATGGCGTTTAGCCAAGCAAACTCGTCCGGTGAGAATGCCGACGCAGCGAGTAAAGCGCCTGTACAGAAACTACCCTTACAAGATGTGGTGGTAATTGGCGGCGGACCAGCAGGGGTCGGTTCAGCTATTTATTCGGCTCGAAAAGGCTTGAAGGTGACCATGATCGCAGACCGTTTTGGCGGTCAGGTGAAAGACACCATGGGCATCGAAAACTTAATCGGTGTTCCAGAAACAACAGGCACTAAGCTGACCAACGATATGCAAGCGCATCTCAAGGACTACGATATCACCCTTAAGGAATTCTTAAGAGTGACCGACGTAAAGCAAGGTGTTGTCAAAACTGTGACCTTATCTTCAGGCGAAGTCATTAAGACTAAAACACTGATTATCGCGACTGGTGCGAAATGGCGTGAGCTGGGTGTTCCAGGCGAAAAAGAAAACATTGGCAACGGTGTTGCGTATTGCCCGCACTGTGATGGTCCATTTTTCAAAGGCAAGGACGTGGCAGTGATAGGCGGGGGCAACTCCGGCATAGAGGCTGCACTGGATCTTGCTGGGATTGTGAAGTCAGTAACGGTATTTGAATTTATGCCTGAGCTAAAAGCTGATGCGGTATTAGTTAAACAAGCCGAGCAGCGCGACAACATCACGATTCTAAAGAATGTGGCAACCAAACAGATTCTTGCTGAAGACGGTAAAGTCAGCGCAATCGAATACCAAGATCGAGAAACTGAAGAGCTCACGTCTTTGCCATTGCACGGCGTATTTGTGCAAATCGGCTTGTTGCCAAACTCGAGTTTCTTAGGCGATGTTGTAGAGCTTACAAAGCATGGTGAGGTAGTCATCGACGAACGTTGCAGAACATCGGCCGAGGGTATTTACGCGGCCGGAGATGTGACGACAGTGCCCTATAAGCAGATTGTCATCTCTATGGGCGAAGGCGCGAAGGCTTCACTTGCAGCGTTTGAGTATCTTCTTACTTTAGATATTAATGAAGAAGAGCTTATGGAAGCGGCTTAAACTGCGCCTTCAAAAGTTCCCATCTGTTAGACCTAAAAAGAGCGGTGCGTTTGGCGTACCGCTTTTTTAGGTTTTAGAGGTAGTCTTTTACCGCCTCTAAACTGAATTCCCACAATCGCTCGGCTAACTCCTCGTCTTTTGCTCGACGACTCGTGCGCTCCTCATTGGAGTCTGCGAAATACTTTCCACTGACCTCGCTTAGTTCTGGCGCGGTTGCCACATAGCATTGGGTCGCTGCTCCCTGTTCAACGCTTTTTGAGCCAATCGCTTTGCCTACCGCCCAGCTCACACCTGGGGTATTGAACAAAAAGCCCTTAATGCCGCCCATACTGCGCCCTAGATTGGTTCGAATAATTCCAGGATGGACTGCGTTAGCCGAAGCCGAACTACCCTCCAATTGCTTGGCCAAGGATTTAGCTGTGAGTAGATTAGCCAGTTTCGATTGCCCATAGAAAGCCCAGTCGTTATACCAACGAGAACCGTCTAAATTGTCGAAGACGATGCCCTTGCTAGGCGCCATGGTGTGGGCCAGACTAGAGAGCATCACGATCCGACCTTGATCCGCTTGCTTAACTTGCCCTAATAAAGAATTCACCAAAACAAAGTGGCCCAGATGGTTAGTTGCAAATTGCAATTCATAACCATGCGCTAACTCAAGTTCAGGTAAGGCCATAATGCCAGCGTTGCAAAGCAAGACATCAATCGGCACTTCAAGTGCTTTGATTTGTTTGGCGCATTCTTGCACCGACCCAAAGTCGCTTAGTTCGCAGACCAGCGGAGTGATATGGCCTGCGACCGAATCGGCGGCAGCCTGGGCTTTTTCCATGCTGCGAGCCGTGCCAATAATGTGAGCGCCGCGCGCAGATAATACCCGCATGGACTCATAACCCAGCCCCGAGTTAATGCCGGTAATAACAATATTTTTGCCGCTAAGGTCTAGCCCCTGCGTGACGTCCTCAGCCGTGCTTTGTTTGTTGAAGGCGCTACGAATCATGCGCTTTGCTCGACTAAGCTGCCCTTACGCTTAGTGATGTAGCGCAGGAGTGCATACATCAAGAAACCTACAGGCCCGGCCATCAAGGTAAAGAACAAGCATGGAATAATAAGTAGGTGGTTGATGTTGTGTCGACCTGCATCACGCACAATCCATGCGCCGACGAACAGATCGAACGCTAGATAATGGATCCAGCCAGCAACAACTAACCAGGGCGATGTAAACGCTGTCATGACACCAGACAGCGATCCAAAGCCGCCGCCTTCACTCATCGGTAGGCCGTTTGCCATAGCGTAAATGTAGGCGACGCCCAACAACATTGGAATCCAGACATGATGGATCAGTTTTGTTGTCCATTCCCAGCGCGGAAGGACAGCGAGTAACAGCCAAGCGGGTAACACAAAGCGGTTGGCTACTGTAAATAGAGTATCAGCGTCGATCATAATCGGCTCCTTGTTAATGTTTGTTGCGACTAGCGTTTGCGGGTTACGTTTATCCAAGTCTCTGCAATAAGTAGGTTAATCGCTATACCCATCCAGAGAAGTGGTGCAAAAATTTCGTTGAAAGTGCCCATCTGAAAGGGCATGAAAATAAAGATCAAAATGCGCTGGGTGCCTACCCCTAAACCAATTGCGAACGCCCGCATGATCCATTCTCGGTGAGCTTGAATATTTCGATTGCGCGCACACCACCATGACCTGAGAAAACAGATCACGATACCGATCCCAAAAAACCATGAGGCAATCAAAGTACTAAAGCCACCAAAGCCTGGTAGCCATACAGCTGCCAGAATGCCGGTAACTCCAGAGATAATGCCCATCGGCATCAGCACTCGACCGATCCAGCGGTGTAGGGTCAGGCGTTTTGCGCGAAACTTGGCGGAAAACTGCAGAGGGGCGAACAAAATAAAGGCGATCCCGGTGATCATGTGAATCATGCTCATCAGCGGATGATCGTGGTACCGGTTTGTGAATTCTGGCGGTGGCCCGAAACCTTCTGGTTCGGCAAGAGGTTGGCCGCTAACAATATCGAGGCCGCGAAAAAGGGCAAAAACAAGCAACACCAAAATAGTAAAATAGATGGCTGGCCACACGATTCTCGGCCCCCAAGTTTTAGTGTTTTCGTACATTCTGCCTCCTTCTTGTTCCTATTATTGTTCTTATTTTCGGCCATGGCAGAGCTTTTACCACCAAGCACGGTTTCAGTATTGCCCCGAATCGGGCATTTGTCGAGTTTGCTCTAGACTATTTTTAAACCGCGACCTGTTATCATCGCCCGTCAAAATCAGCCTCATGCACCGCCCAAGCCACATAAACCATGATTAAAAAAATTCTACTTAGCTCAATTTCCCTAGTTTTTCTTGCGGTGTTATTTGTCTTCGCATTTACCCAATACCACAAGTCTCCAGAAGCCTTTGAGCCGAGTGTTCTTGGTTTGTATCAGGATGAGACCCCAGAGCTTGATCCGACTAGCTTACGGTCAACTCAAGCTGGTGAAGTGGTAGGCGTAAGCGATGCTTACAACACCTACGCCTGGGCTGGCATTCCTTACGCTGAGCCTCCAGTAGGCGCGTTGAGGTGGAAAGCACCACGTTCCAAGCAGCCATGGGAAGAGCCTTTGCAGGCAAATCAATATGGCGAGCCCTGTACACAATATTGGGGTAGGTTGGCGGGAACAGATGGAGAGCCAGGACAAGTCGTCGGAAGTGAAGACTGTCTCACTCTGAATATTTGGGCACCAAAACTATCCAAGGTTGCTCATTCCGATGATCAAGGAGCTGATAAGGCGTTTCCCGTAATGGTTTGGATCCATGGCGGCAGCAACGACTCAGGTACTGCTAATATGTATCAAGGCCATCATTTGGCTGGATCTGGGAAGGTTGTCGTAGTCGGCTTAAACTATCGACTTGGCATGCTTGGCTGGCTTAGTCACGATGTGTTACGCGCCACAGCAGAAACCCCAGAAGATGCGTCAGGTAATTTTGGGACATTGGATCTCATTAAGGCACTTGAATGGGTGCAAGCAAATATCGAACAATTTGGCGGTGACCCAGACAACGTCACTATTTTCGGTGAGTCCGCAGGTGGGCGTAATGTTTATTCCTTGATGGCCTCTCCTTTGGCAAAGGGATTGTTTCATAAAGCAATCGCGCAAAGTGGCACTGTGGATACCACCACTTTGGATTTGGCTGAAAACTTTGCTGACGATCGCGAATCTTCGCTTGAAGCTGGCTATATCAATAGTTCAAACGAATTTTTATCCGCTATTTTGCGTGCTGAATATCCGAGTGAAGACACCGAACAAATCCGAGCTCGAATTAAAACCATGCCAAGTGGAGAGCTTTTAGGTTTACTGCAGTCGCTCAATGCAGAAAGCATTCTGAAAATCGCCTCTGAAAACTATGGGCGCGACGGTTATCAAGAGATGGCCAACGTGATTCGTGATGGTTATGTGCTGCCAAAGGTTTCAACTCTGCAACTTTTCCGCGATCCGAATTTGTACAACAGCGTGCCTTTAATTACCGGTGCAAACCGCGATGAGAACAAGCTATTTATGCTGCGCAATCCGGATTACGTGCTGAATAAGTTTGGTTTTATTCCAGTAATCAAAGACGAAGACCGCTATAACCGTATTTCTAAACTGGTTTCAGACAATTGGAAAGCAGGCGCCGTTGATGAACCTGCAATTGTCTTACACGCAACGGGTCAGCCTGTGTTTGCTTATCGCTTCGACTGGGATGATTACCCGCCCAATCTATTTGCTGATTTGTCGGTGTTGCTGGGTGCGGCGCATGGCTTTGAGATCAGTTACGTGTTCGGCGATTTTACTGGTGGCACGCCAACTGAAATCACTGAAGGTCGAACGAATCTTGAGCGCCGCAAAGCGCTGTCGTTGGCAATGATGGATTATTGGACTGAGTTTGCCCACACCGGAAGTCCTGGAAAAGGTCGCTCGGGACAGCAAGTTGAGTGGTCGCAATGGAGTGATTCGGGTAATAATCTAATCATCCTGGACGAAACGAGCTCTGGTGGTGTTCGCATGGAAGAAATCCGAACGCGCTTCGCCGACATTAAGAATGCCCTTAAAAATGACGACATTCTGACCAGTCTAGAAGAGCGTTGCCGAGGCTATGCAAATTTGTTCTTGCATGGTTATCAAACCGATGATTTTTTCAATCAGCAAGAGTACCTAGAATGGGGGTGTGAAGCGTACCCCGCATCGATGTTTCGAGCGAAATAACTCCCTATGCTGAGTAGCGAGTTGTGAGTAGTGATTCATGATTTTTAGTGCAGCCTAGCTGCACTCGAGAG
>CAZOIG010000100.1:0-2612 GCA_964579235.1 uncultured Gammaproteobacteria bacterium | reverse complement strand
ATATCGGTCTGGAAGCCCTAAATTCAATACGCGCGCTGCGGTTTTCTGAGCAGACAAGTACTCATTGACGCCTGAGCCCGCTCCACCTGCGACCACGTTCTCTTCGACTGTGACCAATAACTCATGAGTTTTAGCAAGCTCGTCAATCAAGCCGTGATCCAGCGGTTTTACAAAACGCATATTGACCACCGTCGCATCCAACTCTTTAGCGGCTTCTAAAGCAGTGTGCAGTAGCGTACCGAAACATAAGAAAGCTACTTTTTTACCCTGGCGCACCGTCTTGGCTTTGCCAAGTGGAATTACCTGCATGTCTTTCGACTCTACTGCACCAATGCCAGCCCCGCGCGGGTAGCGTACCGCCGTGAGTCCTTTGTGTTGGTAAGCGCTGTACAGCATATCGCGGCATTCAGCTTCGTCTGAGGGCGCATAAATAACGCAATGCGGTACACAGCGTAGGTAGCTCAAATCAAACATGCCTGCGTGGGTTGCGCCGTCGGCGCCGACTAAACCTGCGCGGTCGATTGCCAGCATCACGTCTAAGTCTTGTACGCTAATGTCGTGAATCAATTGATCGTAAGCGCGCTGCAAGAATGTTGAATAGATAGCCACCACGGGCTTCAAACCATCAGCGGCGATGCCAGCGGCAAAGGTGAGGGCGTGTTGTTCGGCAATCGCTACGTCGAAATAGCGATCTGGGTATTCTTCTGAAAAGCGTACTAGGCCAGAGCCTTCACGCATGGCAGGAGTGATGCCGATTAAATCGGGATCTTGCTCAGCCATATCGCACAGCCAATCGCTGAAAACATGAGTGTAGGTGCGTGCTTTTGAGCCCGCACCCAGTTCACCGGTTTGTGCGTTAAAGGGTGAGACACCGTGGTATTTGATTGGCGCACCTTCGGCGGGCTCATAGCCTTTGCCTTTTTTGGTGACGATATGCAGTAACTTTGGACCCTCGATCTCTTTGAGATTTCGCAAGGTAGTTACGAGCGTTTCTATGTCGTGCCCATCAATCGGGCCAGCGTAGAAGAAACCAAGTTCTTCAAACAAAGTACTTGGCAACACCATGCCTTTGATGTGCTCTTCCCAGCGGCGGGCATAGTCGCGTACCGGCGGTATTGAGTTCAGTGCTTTTTTTGTGCCACGTCTAACTGACGACACAGTTGGGCCGGTCATCAATCGCGTTAGATAGTTTTTGAGTGCGCCAACGTTTGGAGATATCGACATATCATTGTCGTTGAGAATCACCAATAAGTTGGCATCCATATCGCCCGCGTTGTTGAGGGCTTCAAACGCCATACCCGCAGTCAATGCGCCATCGCCAATCACGGCGACCACGTCACGTTGTTCATTTTTTTGCGCGGCGGCTACGGCCATACCTAGCGCAGCGCTAATTGAGGTGCTCGAGTGGCCTGCGCCAAAAGTATCGTATTCGCTCTCGGAGCGTTTTAGAAAGCCCGAGAGACCACCAGTTTGGCGAATGGTGTGTAAGCGGTCACGTCGCCCAGTCAAAATTTTATGCGGGTAGGCTTGATGGCCAATGTCCCAAACTATGCGATCATTGGGCGTATCGAACACATAATGCAGTGCTGCAGTGAGTTCGACCGTGCCTAAGCCAGCCGCTAAATGGCCACCGATCTTGGCAACAGTGTCGATCAAAAACTGTCGTGTTTCATCACACACTTGCTGCAACTGTTCTTCATCACACGCACGTAAATCGTGAGGCGAATCGATGGTCGCAAGCAGTGGATAGTTTTTATTTAGATCTGACACGATAGATATTCGGTTTGTAACATGGCTTTAATGTACACAATGTACAACAAAGCGTGAGCTGCAATGTCTAGAACGCTTGCAGCGTCCCTCTGATTTGTTGGCTTACCCGCCGCTCAATGCGAGCGATTAACGATGCGTTGCGCCAAGAATTCCAAGGGGTCGGTATTATCACTGATTGCTTGAATGCTTTCCAACGCTTCTTGTAACAATTTTTCGGCCAAATCTTGCGACTCTTGCAGGCCGAGTAGGGCTGGATAAGTAGACTTGTCCATCAACCTGTCGGCTCCCGCTAATTTACCAAGAGTTTCAGTGTCTGAAGTTTCGTCCAGCACATCGTCCATGACTTGAAATGCCAGACCGATTTTTTCTGCGTACTGCTCAAGTTTTGCCATAACGGACTCTGATCGATCAGGCGGGGCGCACAGCGCACCGCAAACAACCGCAGCTTTTATGAGCGCACCTGTTTTGGCGGCGTGCACCGTCTTTAATTGGTCTAAGTCAATTAATTTGCCTGTGGCTTGAATGTCTAGCATTTGCCCTCCAACCATGCCGTTGCGACCTGCAGACAGAGCAAGTTGATGAGTAATTTTCAAGCGTTGCTCGGCATCGAGCTCAAAGCTTGGGGAACTGACTAATTCGAACGCTAAAGTTTGTAATGCGTCGCCGGCCAAGATTGCTGTCGCTTCGTCAAATGCGATGTGGTTGGTCGGCTTGCCACGGCGCAATTCGTCGTCATCCATGGCGGGTAAATCGTCGTGAATCAAAGAGTAGGCGTGAATACATTCCAGCGCCGCTGCGACTGGCGTGAGGCGTTGCTCGGGTACGTTGAGCGCGTAACCCGT
>CAZOIG010000099.1:0-3175 GCA_964579235.1 uncultured Gammaproteobacteria bacterium | reverse complement strand
TGATGCGGCTGCGCGTCGCGACTTTGGCTATACTCCAAGAGAATTTCGGCCGGTAATCGATGTTGATATATAGGTTTTCTCTCGCACAGGTTTAGGCACGGGTGAGTCGGCATAGCCATTAGCCATTACCCCATTTAGCGCTATACTGGGGGCTTAATGCCTCAAATAGAGCGCTTCAATAGTGCCCCCTGATTAGTGCCACAAATTGATTTATACGATTTCTGCTAAACCATGTCCTACTTACTCTCTACTTTGCTTATTCTTGTTGTCGTGACCATGGTTTCGGCCGTCTTGATTGCAAAGTTAACCACAGTTTTGGCGGCGCGGGCGCAGGTTGATACACCTAATCATCGCAGCTTACATGTGGGTTCGGTTCCGCGTGGCGGTGGCTTGGTTATCGCGCTCATGATTATCGCAGTCTTGCTTTGGTCGGCTTGGGTTTCCGTAACACCCTGGTTGTTTTTAAGTCTGGCGTGCTTATTGGCCGCTTGGACGCTATTGGGCTGGCAAGACGATGTACATGATCTGACAACACGGTTTCGTTTCGCCGCCCAGTTTCTGCTGTCATTCGCTACTGTCTGCACTTTGGGTTGGATCAATCAACTCGAGCTATCGCCGAATTTTGCACTGCCTCTAGGATGGTTAGGCATTCCCCTAACCGTAGTGGGTATGGTCTGGCTCGCAAATCTCTACAATTTCATGGACGGCATGGACGGTTTGGCTGGCTCTCAAGCGATTGTGGCCGCCATTACCTTGGCGTTTTGGTTTGGGATGCAGGGCAGCAACGAGCTTGCCTTGGTGTGCGCAATCGCCGCCGCTGCGAGTTATGGTTTTCTATGGCACAACTGGAGCCCAGCATCGATCTTTATGGGAGATGTGGGCAGCATCAGTTTGGGCGCATTTTTCGCCTTAATGCTGATCATCGGCGCTAATCGTTTCGATATTCCGGTGCTGTCGACCGTCATTTTGTTGTTTGCGTTTATCGGCGACACCACCATAACTTTTGTATGGCGTTTACTTAAACGAGAAAACTTGGGCGAGGCGCACAATAGCCACTTTTATCAGCGCTTAGCTCGCGCTGGTCATTCTCATCGTCAAGTCGTGGTGTTGTACATCGCGTATATGGTGTTCTGTGCCGTGGCGGCGAGCATCTCGATTATCATGCCTGAGCTACTGCTCACGATTTTTGTGAGCCTGGCTTTGACCACTCTGTTACTGGCGGCATTCATAGTCTTGTACACCAAGGAGCGTCTACAAGCTCAGTGAGGCTGCGATTGCAGTCAGTTAAGCGCTAGCGCCGAATTTGCAGTATTATACGCGCTAACGGCGGATCAGCTCCCTGAGGGGCTGACCTAGACATCATTCAGCCGCGTTCTATCGCGACACTCGGCGACCTAAAAGTAGGCTACATCAGAGCATGATTCGATCTTTTGGACTGCTATTGTATCAATGGAGAATTCTCCTACATGACGCGCTCGTTATCCCCTTGGCGTGGATGGCGGCGTATTGGCTGCGGTACAATTTAGGCGAGATTCCTGAGGACTTTCTTTGGGGCGCTTTATACGCCTTGCCGGTCGTTATGGCCGTGCAACTTATTGCCAATTTTTTCATTGGCGTACATCGGGGTGAGTGGCGGTTTGTTTCCTTGCCCGACTTATCACTGATACTGCGGGCATCGGTAACGGGCACCATAGCCATCGCATTTTGCCTGTTTTTGGTCGCCGATCGATTGGCCTATGTGCCACGCTCCGTATTTATTCTCTATGCCTTAATACTCGCCGTTTTGATGTGCGGCTCGAGGCTCACCTATAGATTGTTTAAGGACCGCCATTTTTCAGTTAAAGCGGGCCGCAAAGTGCTAATTATTGGCGCGGGCGCAGCAGGTGAGCAGATTCTGCGTGATTTGCGACGCAATTATCCAAACCATTACAACATCATTGGGTTTCTGGATGACGACCCAGAAAAGGTCGGCAGGCAAATCCACCGAGTGCCCATTGTGGCGTCGACCGAGGTCTTGCTCGACCTAGTTGACCGTTGGAGTATTGATTTGGTCTTGATTGCCGTGCCATCGGCTGGTGAATCAACCATGCAGAGGCTGGTGACTTTGTGCGAGAAGTCAGGGGTGGCGTTTAAGACATTGCCAGGCGTGCATGAATTAGTCTCTGGTCGCGTGCAATTAGGCGATATGCGGGAAGTCCGCATCGATGATTTGCTGGGTCGCGACCCCGTGAAATTGGATTGGCATCGAATCAAAGACAGCCTATGCGACAAAACTGTGCTGGTGACAGGCGCTGGCGGGTCGATAGGCTCTGAGCTGTGTCGGCAACTGGCGTCGGTTTGTTCTGCTCGTTTGGTGCTGCTTGATCAAAGTGAATACAACTTATACCGCATTGAAGAAGAGCTCTCAGAACGCTTTCCCGACGTGTCGCTTACGCCGGTGCTTGGTGATGTGTGCGATGCGGTTGCGATGGAGCACGTATTCGATCGGCATCAACCCGCTGCAGTGTTTCATGCCGCAGCTTACAAACATGTGCCCTTATTGGAAGGACAGGTGCGTGAGGCCGTGCGCAATAACGTTTACGGGACTAAGCTGGTAGCTGATCTGGCGCATCAGCACGGCGTCGAAAAGTTTGTTTTGATCTCGACCGATAAGGCCGTAAACCCCAGCTCCTTGATGGGCGCCTGCAAACGCGCTGCCGAAATTTATACGCAACTAATATCGTCGAAAAGTCAGACCACTTTCATAACGGTACGTTTTGGCAATGTCTTGGGTTCGGCTGGCAGCGTAGTGCCGAAGTTTCAAGAACAGATCAAACGTGGTGGCCCTGTTACTGTGACGCATCCCGATATGACGCGTTACTTTATGACCATCACCGAAGCCACTCAGCTGATTCTTGAAGCGAGTGCGATGGGCGAGGGTGGTCGCATCTACGTGTTAGACATGGGGCAACCCGTTCTCATTTCTGATCTGGCTAAGCATCTCATCAAACTCAGCGGTAAAGAACCTGGTGTGGATGTGGACATTGTCTACTCGGGTCTCAGACCAGGCGAGAAGATCCATGAAGAATTGTTCCACAACGAAGAAAACTTGTCGGACACCGATTACGAAAAGATTCATTTGGCGCAGACCAGAGACATGGACATTGAGCGCGTTGAAAAGATGCTGCTGCAGTTG
>CAZOIG010000098.1:0-2141 GCA_964579235.1 uncultured Gammaproteobacteria bacterium | reverse complement strand
AGCGTGTACCTAGTTGAGAACGATTACATGAACGGCGAGAGTGTTCGAATGGACGGTGGTATCCGTATTCAAGCGAGGTAGTTTCGCGAGCGGGAACCGAAAAAAAAGGCCGTTTAAAACTTGATTAAACGGCCTTTTAAGTACTTGGTGGGTTTGAATTTACTTCGCTCTATCTGGAGCCAATGCGTTCGTCTAAGAAGTCGAGAATCTTGGTGTACTGAGCTTGGCGATTTTCCAAGTTATATGGCCCATGGCCAGCGGTCTTAATCACTAAAGATTCGAATTTTTTATTTGAATCTTTTAGTGCTTTGCTCATGCTTTCGAATTGAGCTTGTGTCGTGACAGTATCTTTTCGTCCGTGAATCAGCAAAATATCGCTCTCAATTTTGCCCGCGACGCTGACAGGAGAATTGGCCTTAAGAACTTCTGGGTCGGTGCCGAGACTTCTTATTAAGTACGCTGGCCCGCCTTGATAATAAACGGCTAGGCTGTCTTCATGGATGTTCGTTAAGTCGTATAACCCAGCTGAACCGATCGTACATCGATAAAGATCAGGTTCTTGGCTTGACGCCATCATCGCTGCGTAGGCTCCATAACTGTGACCGAATATGCAAACTCGAGAGGCATCGATCGGATTGTTTTCAAGTACGTGGTTCGTTGCATCAATGATGTCGCTTATCATGTCACCCGCCCACTCTCTATAGCCTAACTGGGTAAAGCGCAAGCCATACCCTCCGCTGCCACGAAAATTCGGCTGCAAGACGGCGTAGCCGCGATTCGCAAGTAGCTGCGTCTCCCAGTCAAAGAATGGAAAGTCGCGCACAAAATGAGGGCCTCCATGCGGTAGCACTATCAGTGGAACCTTTTCATTCTCATTGCTGCGTGTAGGTAGGGTTAAATAACCATGTATCTCTAAACCATCTCTCGCCGAAAAAGAAATAGATGTTTTTGGGCGCATTTTGCGCGGGTCTATCCAAGAGTAGTTAGCAAACAAGAACTGCGCTTGCTTTGAACTTGTGTCAAACAAATAGTATTCGCCAGGGTTTGTATCGCTATGAACTTTTATGATTGCGTTATCGCCTGCTGAGTCCATGCTCCTAACGCTAACAACTTGGTCGCCGAAGGCTCTTCGAAGCATTTTATGAAGTTTGATAACGTTTGAGTCGCTTTGGTCATCGTAGAAGTAGTGAGTTTTGTCGGGAAAGCTTGCTCCGATGACGATCTCATTTTTGAGGTCAGTCATCCATGTTTGAACGTCTGCTCGTGTATTATTGAACAGCTTCCTAATTTGACGAGTGTCTAAGTTAAGCTCATACAGCGAATCGACGCCGTGCTCTGGATCTGTCATATCAAGATAGACTTTGTTACCAGCGTCGTTGACACCATAAACCGCGGCGTTACGTGCCTCAGTATCGAACTCATCTTTGACCGCTATCCACGGTTCCTCTGTACTCGTCCTAAAATAAGCTTCTCGCGTTGCTTCTTCGGTGTAGTAGGTTAGGTAATGAATCTCGCCTTTGGCATTGGCGTATAAACGCGCACCTGGAAAGTCGATCATTTCGACCTTCCGCTTGCGGCCCGTATTAACGTTCATTGTGCTTACGATCGGGCGGGTTTTTCCGGTATCTCGGTAGTAGCCATCCTCTAGCTCCCATCGGTACTCGGCGATTAGTACGTTTTTGGGATCATCGGTGAGAGTACTGATTAGGCGAAAGGAAGCCCAAGTATCAGTCTTATTGCTGATGCGAGTATTACCTCGCTCGTCGCTGGCTCTATATCCAGCTAGCATTTTAGACTGGCGGCCATCGACACTAATGCCAAACAGTTCACCTGTACCACTGGGTCTGTCTCTTCCAGACCGTTTCTCCGCAATACTGTAAATCACCCGTTCATTGTTAACCCAATAATAGTTTCTCACTTCATTGTGGATGCGAGGATTAACGCCACCAACAGGTTTTCCGTCTTCCAAGCGTATTAGGGTGAGAAAAACTCGTTCGTTTTCCCTTAAACGAGCAGCCAGGTGCTTGCCATCTGGTGAGATTTTGACGTCTAGATAGTCACTGTGTTTAAGAAAGTCGTCCAGCGGTAGTGTTTCCGCCGAACTTAGTGAGGAAGCGCCAAGCAGTACGCTGAGTGTGATC
>CAZOIG010000097.1:0-4524 GCA_964579235.1 uncultured Gammaproteobacteria bacterium | reverse complement strand
TGGTGAATGCCAGCTCGTAGTCTTCGCCACCTAATAGCGCCAAGTGCTGGCAGAGCTCAGAATTAGTACGTTTTAGCTCGGCGAGAGCGCGATGCACGGGTATATCGTTCCAATGCAGTCGAGCATTTACTTTCGAGGCTCGCAATATGTGTTGCAGGTCCCCCGCTAACCCGTCCGAGGTATCGATACAACTACTGGCGAATCCACGCAATGACTGGCCTATCTCGACCTGCGCTTGCGGGCGGTGTAATTTCTCCAAAACGGCGGCCTGAGCCGATGATGACAAGGCCTCAGACCAAAAATCAGATGAAAGCCCGAATGCACCCGTGTTGCCGTTATTGGCTTTAACGGTTTTTTTTCGTTCTTGTAGTAAGCGCAAACCCACCGCGGCCCCACCGAGGCTACCACTAACGCAAATCAAATCGCCCATCGTTGCGCCCGAGCGTGTCAGTTCTTGACCTTGCTCAATTGTGCCCATAATCGTTAAGGTCAACGAGAGCGCGCCGCGTGTAGTGTCTCCACCAATAATCGCGATATTGAGCGCATTTGCCTGCATATTGAGGGATTCGCTGAACGACTTAAGCCAATCTGCATCCAGCTCTGGCAAAGACAAGGCTAAGGTTGCCCAACGCGGCTGCCCGCCCATAGCGGCGATGTCACTGGCATTGGAGTGTAAGAGTTTGTGAGCAATGTCGGCTGGCGATGTATCGGCAAAAAAATGCTGATCGACATTCATCGAGTCAGTTGAAACAAGTAGGCTATGACCGTTTGGTACGATGACCGAGGCCGCGTCATCGCCAACCCCCAAGACTATTGATGGGTCGTGCGTGCCTAAGTTCTGGCAGTAACGCTGGATTAACTCGAACTCACCCATTACCGAATTAGAATATTGTAAAAATGAATCTGCAGAAGAGCGCTTCAGTACCACTCCAATTAATGGTTCGCTCGGAGAATCAACGCGCAACAATGCGTATCAGAGCATAGTGTTGAGCCCATTTAAACTACGCTTTTCTTTCAGACTTGGCCAACTTGTCTAAAACGCTATTAACGAACTTGTACGACCGCTCTGAGCCAAACACCTTAGCCAGCTCGATCATTTCGTTGAGAATTACTTTTGTGGGCACATCGTCGAGAAACCTTAACTCATACGCACCTAATCGCAAGATCGCCCTTTCGACTGGGTCCAAGGATACGAAGGAACGTTCGATAAATGGCTCCAGCATAGCTTGTAAGGCCTCGGCGTTGCTCGGAACTTCAGCCAGAATCATTCGCAAATAACGTTTATCAACGTTTTGCATATCGTGGATTTGTACAAAGCTCTTCTCGATCTGATCAGCTGCCTGGCCAGTTAAGTCCCATTGATATAGGGCCTGAACGGCGGCTTTACGAGCATTATGGCGGCTAGACATGACGAGTGACGGTTTCGATGGCTGAGAAGTTTAGGCAAATAAATAGCAGCTAAGGCTAGACCGCTAAGGGGTAGTACCAATAAATTAAATACACACACAACAAAACGATCACGGCATAGTTCAATAAAATGCCCAATTGGCGCAGGATCAGCCACTTCTTGGGGTACAACATACCCACCGCGTGCAGCACACGCCCCAATACTAGAGCAGTACCCAAGATTACAATTAGTAGTCTTGATACGGTCAATGTCTCAACAAACCACAACAACAAAAGGGTCATCGGAACGTATTCAGAGAAATTTCCGTGTGCTCGAATTGCACGATCCAAGGCATTTGACTCCCCCGTACCCATGCTAATACGCTGGCTCAAACGGATTTTTGATACGCCAAATGAGAGGTAGACGTAAAGCAAACCAAGGATTGCGGCGAATAATGGGGTAATAATCATAGTCAGGATCGAGTTGTTAAAACGCGCCTAAAACATCGCGTGGTTAATATAGTCCAGTACGTGGTGTTTGCGGCGGCGAGTATAGCAAAGCCGCTCGGCAAACCCTATTGAGTTTGCAGCAATCGCTCAAGATAGCGGGCGATCAGATCAACCTCAACGTGTACCTTATCACCGACCTTTAAATCGCCCAATGTCGTCACTTCAAAAGTATGCGGAATCACGTTGACATCAAACTCGGTGTCATCAACCGAATTAACCGTTAAGCTAGTGCCGTTGAGTGTCACAGAACCTTTTTGGGCAATATATCGCTTTAAGTGCTCGGGGACTTCAAACACCATACGCCAAGAACGTGCGTCTTCCTTTAATTCGCGCAATGTGGCTAGTCCGTCGACGTGACCAGACACCAAATGACCACCTAAGCGAGTTGTAGGCAGTAAGGCCATTTCTAAGTTGACTCGCTTACCCTCGACCCAATCGCCTATCAATGTGTGATTGATCGATTCCACCGAGACATCAAAGCTAAAACGGGCTTGCTCTTGAGCAATCACAGTAAGGCACACGCCATCTATTGCAATACTGTCACCCAAGGCTACCTCGCGTTTTGCGAATTCTTCATTCTCGATTTTGACGCGCACATCACCGCCAATCGCTTCGGCACTGACCACAGTGCCAATGGTTTCAACTAATCCCGTAAACATATCCTTATTCTCCTGAAAAAAGCCCGCAGCCCGACGCTCGAACGCACAAGGCGAGAAATATTAATCAACGTCGAATTCGTTTAGTTTCTGCCGACTGAAGGCTGACACGAAAACGTCGCGATCGACCATTTTGACGTCACGCACAGTGAATTCACGGCGTTCCTGAAAGCTTATCGGTGAACCAAAATCAAACATCGCTTTACCTTCATCACCCATGATGCTACCGGCGTAGAACAGCGCAAGCTCATCCACTAAATCAGCCTCGATAAAGCCGCCAGCGAGCGTCGCACCCGCTTCCACCATGACGTGGTTAAATTGCCACTCTCCCAGCTCAAGCAATAAGCGATTAAGGTCGAGCCGCGTAGAATCCGGCAGGTTGTCAATACGCAACACCTCGACACCGAGGTCATCGAGAGCGATCAATTTCTCAGTGTGCTGCTCAGCGGTCTGATGCGAAGTCACCACCACGCAATTTGAATCGTTGCCGATCACCTTGGCATCGAGCGGCAAATTAAGATTTGCATCAATAATAAAGCGGGTTGGCTGACGCTCTGTACCGTCCAAGCGAACATTCATGCTTGGATCATCGGCGAGCACGGTACCGATACCGGTAATTACAGCCGACGCTTTTGCGCGCAAATGCTGCACCTCGGCACGCGCTGCATCACCGGTAATCCACTTACTTTCACCGTTAAATGCGGCAGTACGGCCGTCTAAAGTCGCTGCGCTCTTGAGACTTACCCAAGGCTTACCAGTTGTCATACGAGTCACGAATCCGCGATTCAGCCAACGCGCTTGAGATTCCATTACGCCACTAATCACCTCAATACCCGCGGCTGTTAAGAGTTCAAAACCACCGCCGGCAACTAGAGGGTTTGGGTCAGCCATAGCGGCGACCACTCGAGACACGCCGGAATCGATAAGCGCGTCGGTACACGGTGGCGTGCGACCTTGATGACAACAGGGCTCTAAATTGATGTAGGCGGTTGCGCCTCTAGCGAGTTCTCCGGCTTGAGCAAGGGCGTTGCGCTCCGCATGGGGTTCACCCGCCTGTTTGTGGAAACCTCCAGCGACCACTTGTTGATCGGCTACGATCACACAACCGACCATAGGATTAGGATGCGTTGTCGCCTCGCCTTGAGCCGCTAGCTCAAGTACTCGGCTCATGTACAGAGCGTCACTGTCGGCTAAACTCATGCCCTAGTGCTCCTTCGCCATGTGTGAGGCATAATTTTAGCCTTACTACTTTTTGGTTTTTTTGCTGGCATCTAGGTTTCGTCGACCGTGTGAGGTCTGAGCCTGTAAACGTTTAATTTCGTTGCTGAACGCGTCCACATCTTGGAAGGAGCGATAGACCGACGCAAAGCGCACATAAGCGACTTGATCGACTTCTCTAAGTTCGTCCATGACAATGTCGCCAATCGCACGGGCTTCGATTTCTCGCTCCCCGCTAGTCAGTAACTTACGCTTAATTCTGTGCAGGATTTGCGAAATTTGACCGGATTCAACTGGGCGTTTTTCCAATGCGCGCTCGAGCCCTCTGGCTAACTTGGACTCGTCGTAGGTTTCTCTAGTGCCGTTGGATTTGACGATAAAAGGCAGTTTTAGATTCGCTTCTTCTACCGTGCTAAACCGCTCCTCACAGGCCTCACAAGAACGCCGTCGACGGACTGCGTCGCCATCATCGGTCAAACGCGAGTCAATGACTCGCGTATCGTCGTTTTGGCAAAAGGGGCAGCGCATCAGTTTATCGGTTTATGAGTCTCTGAGCGATCGTGCCAAAAGGCATCAGCACAGATTTGACCCACATTCACCAAGCTTAATCGTTGTAATCGTAAACGGTAAACTGCGCGCAGAGCTCGACAACTTCCGCTTTGACTCGCTCGCAAACACTCTTATCGTAGTCACCCTCTGCAGTCACTGTATCCATCACATCAGCCATCCAATTGGCTAGTGTCGACATCTCAGC
>CAZOIG010000096.1:0-9882 GCA_964579235.1 uncultured Gammaproteobacteria bacterium | reverse complement strand
ACTGCCTGTTTAAACATTCATCATTAAGTTTCATTACCAAGCAATGACCACTAAAAAAGTAAGTCGCAAAAAAGCCGCCAAAAAGACGTCTTCCAACGCCCAGCCAAAAGCAGCTGAGGATAACGTCAGCTCAGCAGATGTGAGTACTAGTTCGACTGCTGTTGAGATGGCAAGCACACAAAAAGCGGTGCCGCCAGCGCCTAAGAAATCAGGTGGCGCCTTGGCGATTCTTTCGTTACTCATATCGATCTTAGCGTTAGGTGGAGCGGCCTACACTTGGTACGAGATTCAAGTTCGACAAGCGAGCGAGGAATCAAAACTGCTGAGCGATGTGGCAGGCGTGGGCTCGCAGGTGACCATTCTTGCCGATCGGGTTGAGTCTTTGCAGTCGAGCCGCGATGGCCTAGTGACTGCCGACCAACTAGAACTGCGCTTGACGCGAGCCGAACAGCAGAGCAAAGAAGTAACGGCTGAGCTAAGTGATTCTCAGTCAAACTTGCTACAGCGCGTGGCAAATTTACAAGAGTCCGTTGCACAGGGTGCCAATGAGTTCGCTCTTGATGACGTTGCACAGCTCCTAAAAGCCGCAAACATTAGTGCTCTGGTGTTGAATGATCGGGATGGCGCATTGAATGCCCTCAAAATAGCGGAGCAACAATTATTGGAGTTGGCTGATCCTAGATTTATTACTGTTCGTCAGGCCGTTCTGAATGACATCGCCGAATTAGAAGCGGTTGAAGTAGCCGATATTGAAAAACTCTCGGTAGCGCTAAACAGCCTTGCCGCTCAGGTAGATACCTTAGATCTCGTCAACGAGCCAACTGGTACTGACCAAGAATTGCTGAGTCTGGCGAATCAAGAAGCTGGTCCCCAAGATACATTTACCGACGGCTTGAAAGAAATGGGACGAGACTTTTTGTCGCTGTTTACGATCAAGGTTCAGCGTGTTGATCAGCCGCCAACGCCGTTGTTAGCGCCTGAGCAGCGTTATTTTCTTAATCTGAATCTCAAGTTGCTTCTGAACAAAGTAGAACTGGCCGCCTTACAGGGCCGACCAGCCGTGTTTAAACAAAGCCTTACTCAAGCGCAAGCGTGGGTAGAAGCCTATTTCGATACTGACACGGCATCTGTCGCTGAGTTTTTGCAAGAGCTAAAATCCTTGGAACAAACAAATCTAAAAGCTGACCTGCCTTCAGTGGCCCGCGGTTATACCGAGTTTGTTGCCCTTCGAGGTGAGCGCTAGTCATGCGATTTTTGATCTACATTTTATTAGCGGTAGCGATTGCCTTTGGTCTATTACAGCTCGATCAAATCGACTCCAATAATTATGTGAAGGTTTACTTGGCAGGTTATTCGGTCGAGATGAACGTTCTTGGCTTTTTGGTGCTGACCGTTCTGGCGGTAATGGTCATTTATTTTTTGATCTATTTAGTAAGAACTGTATTGACTGCACCGAGTCGGCTCACTCGCTGGCGCAAACGCCGAAAAGTGGTGATCGCGGATAAAGACCTCGGTAGCGGCTACCTTTCGTTGATAAAGGGCGATTGGCGCTCAGCCGAGAAACGGCTTACTGCGCACGCTGATAGCAGCCCCATACCGTATGTGAGTTATCTGGCCGCGGCTCAAGCCGCACAAGAGCAGGGTAAACTTGCCGAGCGCGATGAGTACTTGAGCCGTGCGTACAAAGCGGCGCCCAAAGAGACGCTGGCGATTGGTTTAACCAAAGCGCGATTGCATCAAGTAGCGGGTCAGTGGAACATGGCTCGCGCCACCTTGGAAGACATTCAGGAAATTGGTAAGAACAACCCACAATTCACCGCGATGTTAATGCAAGTTCACGAGCAGGCTGGCAGTTGGCAAGATGCCAAACAGCTTATGCCAATCGCGCGCAAACAAGGCGCGTTGTCAGTAGAAAAACTGGATGAGATTGAAGAACAAGTGCTGATCGCGAGTTTGGATGAAGCCATCGATATGGACGCGGCCTGGAAGAGTTTGAGCCGAGCGCAACGCAAAAAGCCTGCGCTGATCACAAAGTATTGCACCTTCTTGTTGGAACAAAAGCGCTCAGCTGAAGTCGAAAAGCTAATTCGCTTAGCAATGAAAGCGGCTTGGGATGATCGTTATTTGGAAATTTATAGCCACGTTGAGCCCGCTTCTGCAGTGAAGTCGCGTAGAGCCGCTGAGGGGTGGTTGTTGGCGCAACCAGAGAACCCCTACGCTAACCTAGCTGCTGGGCGTCACGCGATGCTCGAAGGCAACACCGAGCTCGCTAAAAAGTATTTGCACGCGGCAATTAATTTTGGCCAGTTGCCGAATGCTTATCGCTGGCTGGGCGAATTATTTGAAAATGCAGATGAACGCAATCGCGCTCTACAGCTGTTTAAGTCAGGCTTGTTGGCAAATAGCGGCAGTTCAGCTCAGCCTGTGATCGCTGCCCCAAGCGCATCCAACTCTAAGTCTTAGAGTCCAGGCAAGCTGCGTAAGACTATAAAATGCCCGAGCTTCCTGAGGTAGAAACCACGCTTAACGGTGTGAAGCCTCATATTGACGATTATGTGATTGAGAGGATCGTGGTGAGGGACAAGCGCTTGCGCTGGCCCGTGCCCGACTTAGTTTCCTTGCACAATAAGCGCATTGTGCACAGTGAGCGGCGCTCGAAGTATATGCTGTTCTCCACCGAGGACCAGCAAACCCTATTGATTCATCTTGGTATGTCGGGCAATTTGCGAGTACTGCCAAAAGGCACGCCTGCGCAAAAGCATGACCATATAGACATCGAGTTAAGTAGCGGCAAATTAGTTCGCTATAACGATCCACGTCGATTCGGCTGCTGTTTACTGTTACAGCCTCCTATATTTGAACATAAGCTGTTAAGTAGCCTAGGGCCAGAACCATTGACCGATGCCTTCAGTGGCGAGCATCTATTTGCCTTATCGCGCAAGCGAGCGGTTGCGGTTAAGAATTTTATAATGGACGCCAAAGTTGTAGTTGGCGTTGGCAACATCTATGCCAGTGAAGCGCTTTTCGAAGCCGGTATTCGCCCAACTTGCGCTGCAGGCCGAATCTCACGAGAACGCTACAACAGACTTGCGCAGTGTATAAAAGAAGTACTTGCTAAAGCGATTCAAGCGGGCGGTACGACTTTGAACGACTTTACCCAAACTGACGGCAAGCCCGGCTACTTTCGCCACGAGCTACAGGTCTACGGGCGCAAAGACGAGCCGTGTTACCGCTGTGATAAGCCGATCAAGTCGAAAGTGATCGGTCAGAGGAATAGCTATTTTTGTACCTCTTGCCAGTCGTTTTGATCCACTGTTAGTAAGGAATCAGCACACGAGGTTTCTTGGTAAGGTCCTTTAAAACGCCCCAAATAGTTTCAAGTCCCAGTGAATCGAGGCGCCCATATATAGGCTGACGATCAGCAGCCCAATTCCCCAGACCCAAATCCACATTTGTTTGCCTTTCCAGCCACCAACAATAAAGATTAGCGCGATCAGAAAGCCGAGCGTTGCCGTGAGCAATAGCATGCCGTCGCTGGCGTTACTGGCGAGTTGATCTTCGGGGATAATTAAATCCCCATCCTGACTTTCTCTGTATCGCATGTTTGTGTCGTATTTGGCTAAAAGGATTAAGCGTCTTTAGTTCGCAGCGTGCAAAACTCTTCGGCGGTGCTTGGGTGAATCCCTACGGTGGCGTCAAAATCGGCTTTGCGCGCGCCCATTTTCACTGCGATCGCAATGCCTTGCATAATCTCTGCGGCATCTGGTCCCACCATGTGGGCGCCAAGTACTTTATCTGAGTCTGCGTCAACCACCAGTTTAATCAGGGTTCTCTCGGTATTGTCCGTGAGCGTGTGCTTTAGAATCTTGAAATCTGAGGTATACGTGTCGACGTGATCGAATTGTTGGCGTGCCTCTTGTTCGTTCAGACCAACCGTTGCCACCGGCGGTTGAGAGAAAACCGCTGACGCAACGTTTTGATGATCGGGTAGGCGGGGATTACCACCGAATAAGGAGTCCGCGAAAGCATGGCCTTCCATAGTGGCGACTGGAGTCAGCGCAATGCGATCGGTCACATCACCGACGGCATATATGTTTTCAATGTTGGTTTGCGACGCTTGGTTGACTTTGATTTCGCGTTTCAAACCAAGTTCAACACCGGCGCTCTCTAAGCCTAGATCCTGCGTATTTGGGCTGCGTCCAGTGGCGAACAAAATACATTCGACTTCAGCACTGCTGCCGTCGGTAAAGGTTACGCGTTTTAATTTACTGTCGAGTTTTTCGATTGCGGTAACATTCTTATTGACGTGCAGATCCACACCTTTCTTAACGATTTCTTCGGCAAGATGGTTCTGAACGGCTGTGTCAAAACCTCGCAATATCTGCTGACCTCGGTAGATCAGCTTTGTATCTGTGCCAATACCGTTCAAGATGCCTGCAAACTCCACTGCAATGTAACCGCCGCCTACCACAATGGCTGACTTAGGTTGCTCTTCTAAATGGAATATTTCGTTTGAGCTGATGGCGTGTTCGATGCCAGGTATGGCTGGCATGCTTGGCGTGCCACCCGTTGCGACTAGAATCGTTTTGGTGCTGAGCTGTTGCCCAGCTATGTCCACGGTATTGGCATCAACGATAGTGCCGCGACCATTAAAGATTTCAACACCCGCATTAGAGAGTAGGTTTTCGTAGATACCGTTGAGCCGATCAATCTCTTTATCTTTATTGCTAATGAGCGTCGACCAATTGAAGCTCTTAACATCAAGATCCCACCCATAGAAAGACGAGTCACTGAAGTCTTCATGAAAGTGTGCGGCATAGACCATCATCTTTTTGGGCACACAGCCGCGAATGACGCAGGTACCGCCGTAACGGAACTCCTCGCAAATAGCGACTTTAGCGCCGTGGCCTGCAGCAATACGTGCGGCTCGAACCCCGCCAGAACCGCCGCCAATAACTATGAGATCGTAATTAGACATATTTTTCCTCGACGCAGTGTTGCAGCGTGCATAAATTGACCCGAAACCTACTAAAGTCTAGAGGTTATGGTAACTGAGTTTGGGGTCGAAATAAAAAGGCTCTTTCTGAACGAAAGAGCCTAGTAAAAAGTGGAGTAACTCAAAAGCCCGAGATAAGGTGCTCTAGCGCTTAGGCTAAAGAGCGATTTGAGTTTTCATTTTTTTCATCGCGTTTTGCTCGATCTGGCGAATACGCTCGGCTGATACGCCGTACTCGTCTGCGAGTTCATGCAAAGTTGCTTTGTTGCCGTCTTCGGCCAACCAACGACGCATAACGATGTCTTTGCTACGCTCGTCCAAATTTTCTAAGGCCGCGTAGAGAGAATCTCGATTTAACGTGCTGTTTTGCTCCTGCATAACAGCTTGCTCTGGGTTGTAACGCATATCAGGCAAGTAACCAGAGGGGCTCGTTGTGAACTCGTCATCGTCGCTATCGATACCGTCAAAGGCGACGTCACTGCTGGTCATACGCAATTCCATCTCACGCACGGTTTTAACCGGCACATCTAAGTTTTCGGCAAGCTGATGCGTTTCATCTTCGCTCATTGCGGCGAGCGATTTGCGTGATTGACGCAAGTTGAAAAACAATTTGCGCTGAGCTTTGGTAGTCGCAACTTTCACGATCTTCCAATTGCGTAAAACATATTCGTAAATTTCAGCCTTAATCCAGTGAACGGCGTAAGACACCAAGCGAATACCTCGCTCAGGATCAAAATTCTTTACCGCTTTCATAAGGCCAATATTGCCTTCTTGGATTAGGTCAGCCACAGGCAAGCCGTAACCAGTAAAACCTTTGGCTACGTGAATCACATGGCGTAATTGAGATAGAACCAATTCGCGAGCGGCGTCTACATCATCGTGATCGCGGTATCTGCGTGCGAGTTGCGCTTCGTCTTCAGCACTCAATACGGGTGCGGAATTGGCTACTTTAAGGAATCCAGCAAGACTCGCGTCTTGAGGAATCGTTAAGTTGTGTACTGTTTTAATCATTGCTGCTCTCCATAAAAATCAACTCAAAGTATTATTGAGCGCCCCAATAGGCGACACTCGTCTCTGAGCCATTAAAATGCGGGTTCGCCGCAGGTTATCGTTTGCTCTTCGCGTCTAATTCTTACTAAAGATTAGATGCCAAATTCGGGTAGTTGGATTCACTAGGGCTTCAATAAGCTCTCTGAATCAGTCCAAAATCACTGTATTCGTGACGCATTTAAGCCGTCTCTGTGATTAAAGACCCGCTGAACTCCGATTTCCTTGCACGCATTTTAGCACTCTGCTGTGAAGAGTGCTAATACATAAATAAGCCGTAAGGACAGCGTGAATGGGTAGAAAAGTGCTGTTTAGCGCGGCCTGATTCGCCAAATATGCTGCGCCACACTCCAACGCGCCGATAGCCAACCTAGGAGTAAACCTATGCCGACTATAGACAGCGCCTCGCTAACGTTTAGTGAATAGAGGAATTCATAGCCATCGTAACTATTTGCCAAGCGAGCAACGGCTGATTCAATCGCAATACTCGAAAACCAGAGCAAGAATAAGGCGGCTAAACCACCGAAAAAGCCGAATAAGGCGCCGTAATAGAGAAATGGACGACGCACAAACCGGTTAGAGCCACCGACTAATTTGGTGACCTCAATTTCTTTGCGGCGGTTCATGATGAGCAGCTTGATTGTATTGCCAATGACTAGCATTAAACCCAAAGCAAGAAGCACACTCAAAATTAGCGCGATGCGAGTGATGAGCGCGGTGATGGCGCCGAACCGTTCGACCCATGCCAGATCCAGACGGATGGACTCAATTCCATCAATATCGCCGAATAGCAATTGAAGTTCTTTAATGGCCGCATCGCTGACGTATTCCAGCTTGGGCATAAGCACGATTGAATACGGTAAAGGGTTTTCGCCTAAAAATTCGAGTTGCTCACTAAAGTCTATCGCCTGATCTGAGGTGGCGGCTAAGAGGCTAAATTCTGCCAAACCCTGTTCTGGGCTAATCAACTCAGCGTGGGCCACACTCGGGTATAACTGAACTTCTTGAAAGATCAATTCAGCTTCTTGCGTGGTGACTTCTTTCACTAAAAACAGGGTGAGTTGCGGGCGACCTTCCCAGTGGTTTGCCAGCTGCTCAGTGGTTTTGACGCCGATATAAAGATACGCAGGCAAGAGCAGCGCAATCGCGACAACCGCAATCGTGTTGATGCTCGACATAGGTGTGCGACGCATATCCCCTAGCGTGGCAAACAAAACCTGAAATTGTCGAAGTAGATAGCTCATAGTGGGTGCCGTGCTTTAGTGTTTACTCTAAGCGCTCGCGAGGTTCTTGGGTAAGTTCAAAGCCGGGGGCGCCATGGTAAGCGGCAATACTGCCGGCTTGAAGCTCGAGCGAAGCACAGCCTAATCGGTCGATTTGGCGTAAGTCGTGGGTGGCGATCAGGACCGTTACACCAACTCGATTAAAGTCTGCAAAAATATCAATGATTTCATCCGACAAATCGTCGTCGAGATTGCCAGTTGGCTCATCGGCCAACAGGATCGAGGGCCGATTGATCACCGCCCGCGCTATACCAACTCGCTGTTGTTCGCCACCTGATAGAGTTTCAGGCATTGCTTGGTCGCGACCCTCAAGCCCGACCTTACCCAGCGCCGCACGTACCCGTTTGCGGATTTCGTCGCTGGGCATGCCAATTACGACTAGGGGCAGGGCGACGTTGTCGAACACGGTTTTACTCATGATCAGTTTGTGATCTTGAAACACCACCCCGATCTCTCTTCGCAACTTGTGTAATTGCGATTCTCTGAGCCGATTAATATTACTGCCTTGTACCCAGATTTGGCCGCCCGTAGGCTTCTCGATGCGCGAGATAAGCTTGAATAAGGTGCTTTTACCTGCGCCAGAATGCCCAGTAATAAACAGCATGTCGCCCGCATCAACTTCGAAGCTGATGTTGTTGATCGCGTCATAGCCATTTGGGTAACGCTTGCTGACTTGGCTGAGTTTAATCATTAATCAATTCATCCAAACTAGGAATTAAGCCTTGTGCAAATGCGTGGGCATCGAATCGTTTAAGGTCTGAGTAAGATTCGCCCACGCCAATGAAACGGATTGGAATATTGAATTTGGCGGTCATCGCCAACGCCATTCCACCTTTGGCCGAGCCGTCTAATTTGGTCATGCATACACTCGACACTCCAACCGCTTTTTGAAAGGCATCGAGTTGAGTGATCGCATTCTGGCCGGTGCCGGCATCTAGAATTTGCATGACTTCATGGGGTGCGTTGGGGTTCATCTTTTGAATAACTCTTTGCACCTTATGCAACTGCTGCATTAAATCATCTTGGGTATGCAATCGCCCGGCTGTGTCGATCATCAAAACATCGATGTCTTTGGCGAGCGCAGAGGTGTAGGCGTCGTGCGCTACCGCCGCCGCGTCAGCGCCATGGCTTTGAGCGATAACTGGGATATCGAGTCGTTCGCCCCAGTTTTGCAATTGTTCCACCGCAGCGGCTCTGAAGGTGTCGGCGGCCGCAAGCATCACTTTTTGGCCTTGTTCTTGTAAGTGACGGGCGATCTTGGCGGTGGTCGTGGTTTTGCCAACACCGTTCACTCCGACCATCAAAATCACATACGGTTTTTGTAATTGGCTTTGATCTGGGGAGTCAGCTTTTGAAACCAGCCACTTTTGCTCGGCCGTGCTGAGACTTTGTGCAATTACAGCAACCAAGCCGTCGCGCACCTCTTGAGCGCTAACCAATTTTTCTTTGATGATTAACTCTCTCAAGGCTTCCACTAGCTTTAGGCTGGCCTCGATGCCAATGTCGCTGCTGATAAGTGCTTCTTCGAGATCGTCAAAGAGCTCGTCGTCCAGATCAAAATTACCCTTAAAAACATGCCCAATTTTAGCCATTAAGCCAGAGCGACTTTTTCTTAATCCCTCGGCTACGGCATCGCTGGCTTGCAACAAAGCGTCATCGTCCTTTAGTGGCGCGTCTTGATGTTGGGATACCACATTTGTTTGAGCGGCTGTTTCTTCGCTCGCATGGGGCCCATCGTCATTGGACTTATCTCGCTTAAACAATTGTTTAAAGCGAGAGGGTTTGGGTTGATCGTGTTCCAAATCTGTATCTGACATGAGTAGGGGCTGCTGGGCAAATTCTGAGCTCTAGTTTAACGAGTATGCGAATCATGCGAAACTATTGTGCGTGATTTTAATCACTTATGCTCAAGCAAGTCTCACTTGCCCTTACTATTCGTAAACATGCCAAAACGATCTTCAAAAAAAAGTCAGCCTGCTTCCGTCAGAATTATTGCGGGAGATTGGCGTGGCCGACGTTTGCCCGTGTTAGATAAGCCTGGATTACGGCCTAGCACAGATCGTACAAGAGAAACCCTATTTAACTGGCTAATGGGTGAACTCGCTGGGGCGCGTTGTTTGGACTTGTTTGCGGGCACCGGCGCTTTGGGCATCGAGTGCTTGTCGCGTGGCGCGGCATTCGCCCAGTTTTGTGAGATCGACAAACAGGCGGCACTCAAGCTACAGGACAATTTGAAGGCCTTAATACCGACCGATATCCAAGGCTCAGCAAGGGCTAATGTGTACGCAGGATCGGCGTTCTCATTTATAAACTTAGCTCAAAAAAATGCGGAGAATAAACCGTTTGATGTGGTTTTCCTTGATCCGCCGTTTGCAGACAAGGCTCTTTTGGAGCAGGCCTTACTCAGTCTACACAACTCTAAGCTAATCAAAGACCATGGTTTGGTCTATATCGAGCGTAATCGTTTTGATGCAGATTTTGAGAGTGAATCGTTGGTTTCAATGAACAGTCAGAAAAACGCTGAAGAATCACCAAGTGATGGAGGAGCTAGCGCGC
>CAZOIG010000095.1:0-3397 GCA_964579235.1 uncultured Gammaproteobacteria bacterium | reverse complement strand
TCTCGCGGAATTCCTAGATAGCAAAACATGCCATTGCTGTTCGCGACAAAGTCAAAGTTCATAACAGTTTGCGCATTATTCAGCTGTTGAGCCAAGCCGCGGCGAAGACCGTTCATGTGTTTGCGGACATCATTGAGCTCCGCTTTCCAGTCGGCGGTGAGCTTAGGGTCTGATAGCAGATGGCCTACGATGCCTGCGCCATGATACGGCGCCATACTATAAGCGCGCCGCGCGGCCGTAAGGATGTGCGTCTTGGCTGCGTTAGTTTGGGCTACAGATTCGGTCACAACAATAACCGCACCCGTTCGTTCACGGTAGAGCCCAAAGTTTTTAGAGCAAGAGCTAGCAATCAATACCTCCGGCAGGCGCTCTACTGCTTGTCGAACGCCATAGGCATCCTCGTCTAGACCCTCGCCGAAGCCTTGGTAAGCGACATCAATAAACGGCGTGAGCCGCTTTTTTTCTACTAGATCTAGAACAGCGTCCCATTGGTCTTGGGTAATGTCGGCACCAGTCGGGTTGTGGCAACAACCGTGTAGCAACACCACATCGCCTTCCTGAGCTTGCTCAAGACTGTCGAGCATCGCTTGAAAGTCGATTCGGTTGGTTTCAGTGTTGTAATAACTATAGTAAACCAGAGTAAGGCCAGCACTTTCTAACAGCGGGAAATGATTAGCCCAAGTTGGCGAACTCACCCAAACTTTGGCGTCAGGCTTTGCATCAACCAGGAGCTCTGCGCCCATTCGCAAGGCTCCACATCCTCCTGGCGTCATCACGGTCGCAATTTCACCGCCACGACGCTGCACAAGTTCTTCGCCAAGTAACAAATTAGTTTGGCCCTTCAGAAACGCAGGATCACCTGCTTGAGGTGCATAGGACTTGGTTTGTTGCGCATCAATTAGTTCTTGTTCAGCTTGCTTAACAGCTCTGAATATCGGCGTTTGCCCATCCGCATCTTGGTAAACCCCAACAGAAAGGTTGATTTTGGAAGGATTACTATCCTCTTGAAACGCCAAGTTGAGCCCAAGAATTGGATCGGCTGGCATTGCGTCTAGTTTTTCGAACATGGGTCGTCTCTATCTAAGAAATGCAATATTGAATGGAATAAAAGTGAACGCTTAGTCCTCGTATAAGGACCTTAGGTATTTGAATAAAACTCGATAATTTTTGGGCGGTTTTTCAGCTTTGCGCTCAGCGATAGCATTGCGCACTAATTGCCTGAAGTGTTGGCGATCAGCATTTGGAAACTCGTCAATAATTTGCGAGAGTAAGGCCTCATCCCCGTCGATCAATCGATCTCGCCAGGTTTCGAGTTTATGAAACAATGCATTGGTTTCACGATCTGGCTGCAAATGTCGTTGCACCGCCAAGTCGATGCTTTGCGAGTCTTCTTTGAGCAATAAGGTGGCGATACGTCGTAATTGTCGTTGCAATGCGCCGCGACTCAGCCGCTTCGCTTCAAGCACCGCTGCCATGAGCGTTTCGCCCATGTCGATCTTCCCGAGTGCCGAGTCTGGCAAGGCGACCAGTTGTTTGCCGAGGTCATTTAGAGCCCGCATCTCACGCTTATTTTGAGTCTTATTCGGGCGCTCCGCGTAGATTTTTTCAGGCTCTGTCATGCTTGGTGGCAAGTGTCAGGATTTATTAGAAAATCAATGCTTTTTAAGCGGGCACGGTCCTAATAAGTCGCATCCCGAAAGCATCAAATGTACGGGTAGATTATGCGCGGGCGGGTGATGCAATTCCAGTACTTTTGAGCATCTAAACGCTGCCCTAGCGAGATCGGTTGGCGGTTACACATGCAGGGGCATTGAGTCAGTTATGTATCTCGCATAAAGGCCCCAGATTAAGGTCTAAGAATGGCTAGTGCCCATCAAAAAACACTTCAAAGCTTGTGCCCTTGTCGATCTCACTCTCGACACTAACACGCCAATCAAAGCGGTTAGACAAACGCTTGACGATAGTTAAACCCACACCGTAGCCACGGCGTTTGGTCTTACCTGAATGCTCTGCACGATAATACGGTTGGTAGATGCGCTTGATCTGCTCTTCGCTCATACCTATCCCCGTATCAGATATTTCCACTGAGTGCTGCTTAATGCGTATCGTGACTGAACCTTCATTGGTGTACAACACAGCATTTCGTATCAGGTTGCCTAACACGATAGCGAGCACTTTCTCAGCCGTATAAAGTTCTAGAGGGTGCTGCCGATCGATATCAATGCTGATCGGCTTGTTATCTAGGAATATCTCCGCTTTGGTCACTTCCTTCTCAACCAATTCCGACACCACTATGTGCTGATCTTCGAACTCTTGGTCGGTTTCACGCGCCAATACCAAGAACGCATCGATCAACTCTTCCATGTCACGCGCCGAGCCTTTAATTCGGGTGACATACTTTTTGGAATAGTCGTCGAGATCTTGCTCTGCCAACAATAAATCTGATGCCATCTTGATGACGGTTAGCGGTGTACGAAATTCGTGACTCGCATCGCGAGTAAAAGTGCGCTCGCGCTCAACAAACTGTTTGATTCGCTTAGAGTACGACTTAAACGAAGAGACCAGTTTATCGACTTCCCAATCTATATCACCGGGGATGTCGCTTAAATCATCCAAACCATCTTGGGAACGAGCGGGATCATAACGATCGAACTTGTTGGCAAGCCAAACGATCGGACTGAGCAAATATTTAGATTCCTGATAAACCCACCAGCCCGTAACGTAAATTAGTATCAGTACCAAGGTGAGAGGGAAAATACCGAAAAAGAGAGCCAGTCTTAAGACACTCTCACCGTCGAACAAAAGGTACAAACGGTGGTCAAATTGCTCAGTGGTGTACAATAAGGAATGCGCCGTTTGCCCGTGCATCTTATGGTAACCCAATCCCCAACCAAGCAATTCGGAAGGGATACCGTCGGTTGATTCAACCGCAACCAAATAACCTTTCAGATTGGCCGTGTTAGGCGCATCGTACTCTGGTTGTTTTTCAAATATAGTCCAGAAGTGCTCGGCTTCGCGGCGCAGTGCCTCACGAACTAAAAACTGTTCGATCACAATACTGGCAAAGCCAATGCCCAAAATCGCAACTAAGCCAATCAAACATGCCTGCAACGTCATTTTGCGGCTCAGTTTGTTGCGAATTGTGGATTGACTTATATCGTATTTTTTCATGCTTTGGCGGTGTATGAGAGGGTTTAGCCGATTAATCGCTTAGGGTCTTTGCGCGCACATATCGCGCCAAAAAACCAGCATACACTTTTCGCAAATGTGGGCAAGCCGGCTGGCTCGCCGACCAATCAAAGCGCCGTTTAAGTAGACGACACGCCGCTCACTAATAAGAAACTGACAAGAGGCTTATGGCGCGTCGCCGATACGGTAACCGCGCGATTGGATGGTT
>CAZOIG010000094.1:0-1669 GCA_964579235.1 uncultured Gammaproteobacteria bacterium | reverse complement strand
GTCCAAAGCGCTGCTACCGATAAAATCACTATGTGAAATGATAAGGTACTCGGCAGAGCCAGAAGAAATGTCCTCTAAAACGGGCTCTCGTGAAATATCATCTACCGCAAGGTAACCCAGCTCCGATGCGGCTACATAGCGAGCTTCGGTTGACGTGCTTTTAAACTGGATCGAACCTTCGCCATCATTGCGGGTACGGAGAACGCGAACCAGTTCACCGTCATCGTCGATACGAAATATTTCGATATCAGTGTCGGTAAAACCAGAAAGCTCATACACCTTATTGGGCGCGAAGCTACCGACAATACGCTCGTTTTGAGCTATCGCCTGACGATCATACTCAACGGTGAGCATGTTAAGCGCCATAACGTCAAAGGGCGTGGCCTCGATGCTTCGAAAATCAAATCTAAATGTATTTTGACCTTCGTTGACCGGCACATCCGTCATCTTAAGATCGTGCACCACATTGCCATCAAACTGCTCATCGGCAGCTTCTAGGCCGTTAACGACTCCGACTACGTGATGGTCGTTGCCTTCAACGTCGATATCAGAAAGTCCAAAAATTTGCGCGGTGACATCAGCGGTAGAGCCTACTAATTGATCTAAAGAAAAATCTACGGAAGTACCTGGCACATCAACATCGCTCGGTCCAAACGCAAACCGCATACCATAATGCCAAGGGTCGTCTCTCAAGGGCGAAAGAAAATCATATGTCGCTTGCTCTTCGATCTGAGTCGTAGCACGGTAGCTGGTCTCAACTGAGTCTGAATTACGGATGCGAATTCGTTGAGTTCTCGTTGATTGCGCGCGGTCATTTATGCTGATTACTAGCGCCGCTTCACGGCTGTACAAGTTATTGAACTCAGGCATGTAAAACGTAATCGACGCACCTTCGCCAAACTTATTCGAGCGTCGATTGTTCACCAAACGACCTTCGATATAGCGCGGGAGTGGCTCACCGTTGTAGCTCACCACAATCCGCCGATGCGTGAATCCATTCAGGTCCACTCCGTTGGCCAACAACTCCTCATGCGTAACTCTGTGTAGGCCAGCTTGGCTTACGGTGAGGATACCAACATCATTCTCCTCGATCCCTGCTGAGCCATTTAACGACCATAAAGCGGCTGCCATCATCGCCGCAATACGCATTACGTTTTTCATTGCTTTACCATTTCGCATAGTCGTCACTCTATTCATTAGAGTCACCTTCTTCAAAAATCTCTGGTTCATTATCTTGCGCTCGCAAACGATTGATCTTTGTTTCGAACTGCGCTCCATCAATGGTGTTCAAGGCCGCGTTCGGTGGCGGTAGGCTACCCCAATCAAACGGTTCTATTGAAACAGCCTCGGTTCCATAGGTTTGGTTCATACGGTAAGGGCCATGCAAAGTCAGCACTTCGGCCGTACTCACGTCCACCAAGCTAAACCAATCTTGAACTTCTCCAGCGTAGAAGTACTCATAGCGTTTAACGCTCAGTACATCGTCGCCCGATTCGCCGGTAATCACTAAGTCGTTTAATAGCTTCCATTCATCATTAACGCGTGCGTAGATCTGGTAGCCAAAATGTCCGACCTCATTTGTCGTTTCCCAAGTAAAGACCACGCCTCCGCGTGCTTGTTCTGCTTTGAACATGGTCAATGTGACAGGCGTAGTGACAAAGCTCTTTTG
>CAZOIG010000093.1:0-2126 GCA_964579235.1 uncultured Gammaproteobacteria bacterium | reverse complement strand
GTCATGGTTTTCTTTGAGTGTGTGACGATGATGAACTTGGTCCAATCCAGGAACTCATGCAGCACCGACACAAAGCGGCCAATGTTGGCTTCATCAAAAGGTGCGTCAACTTCATCCAGCACGCAAAAGGGGCTTGGGCGGTACTGGAAGATGGCCAGCAACAGGGCTACGGCAGTGAGCGCCTTTTCACCTCCGCTGAGAAGCGAATTGGAAAGCGCCGTCTTGCCTGGTGGCGTCGCGATGATATCGATGCCGCCTTCGAGAATGTCGGCGCCTTCCTCGAGTAAGGTGCGGCCATGTTCGATCGCTAACTCTGCTAACTCGAATTGACCGCCATCTGAGAAGGAGTCAGGCGTGGTATTGATAATCCCCATAATCGCTGCCCTACTCGCCTCGTTCGCAGTATCACTTTGCGTCTGAGGCGCTTGGAGCAGCGTCTTGGTGCGAGCTAGTGGATCATTTGAGACCATTGATCGGGCCATTGGTCGGGGCACTCTTTAAGACCGCCACAACAAGCTAAAACTAACTTTCGCTAGCAGGCTTGTCCATTTGAGGCTTGATCTCTGGAGTACCTTTTTGGTCTTGGTCATCACCGCCATCACCCATATCGGGCTTTGGCATGTCGCTGGGTGGCGTTGGCTCTTTGCCTTCCATGATTTCAGCAATTTGTTTAGCATCAATGGTTTCCCACTCGATCAAGGCCTTGGTCATTACTTCAACCTTATCGCGATTTTCCTCGAGAATCTTACGCGCGCGGGCGTACTCTTCCTCAATAATTCGCGATACTTCCTCATCTACAGCCGTGGCAGTTTTCTCGCTGAGCGGCTTGTTTGAACCCATATCGCGGCCCAAAAAGACCTCGCCTTCGCTTTCACCAAATACTCGTGGCCCAAGCGTTTCACTCATGCCCCAACGAGCCACCATGTTGTGTGCCATTTTGGTCGCCACCTCAAAATCGTTTGAAGCGCCAGTCGTCATTTGATTCATGAATACTTCTTCTGCAATCCGACCGCCCATTAACACTGCAATTCGCGCCAACAAATACTCTTTGTTATGGCTATAACGATCCTCTTTAGGCAGCTGCATGGTGACACCCAATGCACGGCCACGCGGAATGATCGTGACCTTGTGAACGGGGTCGGTATTGTCTTTCAGAACTTCTGCAACAATTGCGTGACCAGACTCATGATAAGCCGTGTTCAAACGCTCCTCTTCAGGCATAACGATAGAACGTCGTTCTACTCCCATCATGACTTTGTCCTTGGCTAGTTCAAAGTCATCCATTTCGACCAACTTTTTGTCTCCACGTGCAGCAAATAGCGCTGCCTCATTTACTAGGTTGGCTAAATCAGCACCAGAAAATCCTGGTGTACCGCGCGCAATAATTGCAGCATCGACGGATTTGCCGATGGGCGTTTTGCGCATGTGGACTTTTAAAATTTGCTCACGCCCACGGATGTCTGGCAGTGGCACATTGACTTGTCGGTCGAATCGACCGGGGCGTAATAGCGCAGGGTCTAACACGTCAGGTCGGTTGGTCGCCGCAATTACAATAACGCCCTCACCTCCTTCAAAACCGTCCATTTCAACCAATAATTGATTCAAGGTTTGCTCACGCTCGTCGTGACCGCCGCCTAAACCCGCACCACGGTGCCGACCGACTGCATCAATTTCGTCGATAAAGATAATGCACGGTGCGCTTTTCTTGGCTTGCTCAAACATGTCGCGAACTCGAGAGGCCCCGACACCAACAAACATCTCAACAAAATCCGATCCAGAAATTGAGAAAAATGGCACTCTGGCCTCGCCTGCAATGGCTTTCGCCAAAAGAGTTTTACCAGTACCAGGGCTACCGGTCATCAGCACGCCGCTCGGCATTCTGCCGCCCAATTTTTGGAAACGGCTTGGGTCACGCAAAAACTCAACGATTTCTTGGACTTCTTCCTTTGATTCTTCGATGCCAGCAACGTCTTCAAAGGTGACACGATTGGTGTCTTGATTTAGCAGTCGCGCTCGGCTTTTACCAAAGCTCATCGCACCGCCACGGCCACCGCCACCTTGCATTTGACGCATCAAGTAAATCCACACACCAATGAACAGCAATATCGGAATAGTATTGATCAATA